>QNDV01000591.1 GCA_003646045.1 bacterium | reverse complement strand
AGGGAAATCCATGAAGCAACTCCTGCAGGACCTAGCCAAGGGCCACACCTACGTAGTGGACGCCCCGGCGCCAGAAGTCACCCGCGGTACCCTCCTGATCGACAGCACCCTCAGCCTGGTATCGGCCGGCACCGAGCGGATGCTGGTGGGCTTCGGCAAGAGCAACCTCCTGGACAAGGCGCGCCAGCAGCCAGAGAAGGTCGCCATGGTGCTGCAGAAAGCCAGGACCGACGGGATCATGGCCACCGTGGACGCGGTGCGATCCAAGCTTGGCCAGCCTATTGCCCTGGGTTATTCCAATGTGGGTGTGGTGGCTGAGGTTGGTCAGGACACCACAGGGTTCGCCGTGGGGGATCGCGTGGTCAGCAACGGCAACCATGCCGATGTGGTGCGCGTGCCCGGTAACCTGTGCGCGGTGATTCCCGACGGCGTGGATGACGAGACCGCGAGCTTCACCGTGGTGGCCAGCATCGGCCTGCAGGGTATCCGGCTGGCCCGACCCACTTTGGGAGAGGCGTTCGTGGTCATCGGTGCAGGCCTGATCGGCCTGCTCACGGTGCAGATGCTGCGGGCCCACGGCTGCCGCGTACTGGCAGTGGACCTTGACGAGAAGAAGCTGGAACTGGCCCGCGGGTTCGGCGCCGAGACCTGTAATCCGGTCCAGGGTGAGGACCCGGTGGAAGCCGGGATGACCTTCAGCCGGGGTCTTGGCGTGGACGGCGTCATCATCACCGCTTCGACCAAGTCCAGCGACCCGGTGACCCAGGCGGCACGCATGAGCCGCAAACGGGGCCGTATCGTACTGGTGGGTGTGACGGGACTGAACCTGGACCGGGCCGACTTCTACGCCAAGGAACTCACCTTCCAGGTGTCGTGCTCCTATGGGCCCGGTCGCTACGACGCCGCCTACGAGGAGGGGGGGCAGGACTATCCCGTGGGCTACGTGCGCTGGACCGAGCAGCGCAACTTCACCGCGGTGCTGGACATGATGGCCGACGGCAGTCTGGTGACCGCGCCCCTGGTCAGCCATCGTTTCGCCATCGACGACGCGGCCCAGGCCTACGAGACTCTTACCACCGACTCCGATGTGCTGGGCATGTTGCTGCAATACACGGATGATCCTGCCGACCGCCACGCCAGACAGGTTTCCCTGAACCCTGATGCGTCCTTCGATTCCGGTAAGCCAGTGGTCGCCTTCATCGGCGCGGGCAACTACGCCTCGCGCGTGCTGATCCCCGCCTTCAAGGGTGCCGGGGCCCAACTGCACACCCTGGTGACCAGCGGCGGGACCAGTGGCGTAACCCACGGGCAGAAAGCCGGCTTTGCCTGTGCCTCCACCGACGTGGATGCCATGCTGAACGACGCCGATATCAACACCGTGGCGATTGCCACGCGGCACGACTCCCATGCGCCGCTGGTGGTCAAGGCCCTCGATGCGGGCAAGCACGTCTTCGTGGAGAAGCCCCTGGCCATTACCGGCGATGAACTGGCCGAGGTCGAGGCTGCCTACGAACGGGCCCATGCCGGTGCGTCCGGCCCCCATTTGTTGGTGGGGTTCAACCGGCGGTTCTCGCCGCTGGTGGACAGGATGATGTCGCTCATGGCGGGCGTGCCGGGACCCAAGTCCTTCATCATGACCATGAACGCCGGCGAGCGGCCCGCGGACCACTGGACCCAGGATCCGGCGGTGGGAGGCGGCCGCATCATCGGCGAGGCCTGCCACTACATCGACCTGATGCGATACCTGACCGGCAGCGAGATCGTTTCGGTACAGGCCCGACGCATGGGTCACAGCCCGGGCGTGGCTATCACCGAGGACAAGGCGGTCATGGTGCTGGGCTTCGCCGACGGCTCCTTCGGATCGATCAATTACCTGGCCAACGGACACGCGGGTTTCCCCAAGGAACGGGTGGAGGTCTTCACCGCCGGCCGCATCCTGCAACTGGATAACTTCCGCGCCCTCAAGGGCTACGGCTGGTCGGGCTTCAAGGGCATGAAGTTGCGTAAGCAGGACAAGGGCCAGGGCGCCTGCCCCGCAGCTTTCCTCAAGGCCATCGCCGAGGGAGGTCCGTCGCCCATCACCGCCGCCGAGATTTTCGAGGTGGCCCGGGTCACCCTGGCGGCCACCGAACAATTGCGGGCCCAATGAGTGTTGGTCTGAAACTACGGACCTACTGGCGGTTGGGGCCGATGAACCTGGCCCGTGTCGGTCTGTACCGGTTGGGCCTGCGCACGGGATTGCATCCGGTGCAAAAGGTGCGTCGGGAAATTGGCGGCGCGGACTTTTTTGCTCAGCCCTCCGCTTCCATAGACCTGCCTGTGCCCGAGGTCTGGCGGGACAACACATTCTCTTTCGGATGGCACAAAGCGCCTTTGCCGAATGACGTACCGGACTGGCATCGCAGTCCTTTCGACGGCAACCAAGCCGGCGGTTCGGACAAGCCCTGGTGGACCCTCTCCGACTTCGACCTGCCCGTGGGGGATATCAAGACGGTGTGGGAGTT
>QNDV01000590.1 GCA_003646045.1 bacterium | reverse complement strand
CTAGCCCAGACTGGCCACGAGTTTCCTGAAACGTGGATGATCGCGCAGGGGATCAAGATCCGTATCGTTCTCCATCCACTCCCGGTATGCGGCCCCCACCTTGACCGTATTCTCCAGACAGGCAATGGCCTCCTCGACCTCGCCCAGGCCGGCCAGGTTGCAGGCCACGTTGTAGAGAATGGCCGGATCGTCGGGGTCCAGGGCCAGGGCGCGGCGTGCCCACTTCAGCCCCCGTTCGCGCTGCCCCAGCCGGATCATGGCCCCCGCTCCCATGTAGCAGGCCCGGGCATCCTCGGGATTGGCCAGGATTGCCTTCTCCGCCAGCTCCATACCGAGCCTATTGGCGTCCCGGGCCGCATCGTCCTGTCCCAGGGACTGATGGATCTGGGCGGTGAGAATGGGTATCTGGTAGTCGGCGGGACTGGCCGCCGCCGCCTGTTCGTAGTAGGAGATCGCTGCCTCCCGACGCCCCTGGACGACGCAATTGCGCGCCGCGAAGTAGTAGGCCTCGAAGAGGTTGGCGTCCAGTTCGCTGGCGGTGCGGAAAGCGCGGTCCGCCGCCTCGAAGTTGCGGTTCAGGGACAGGGCCAGCCCCCGCGCGGCGTGGGCCTCGGCCAGGGCGGGATCTATCACCAGGGCACGGGCGCTGTTGACGTCGGCCTGCTCCAGGTTCTCGTCGCTGCTGTTGATGTACATGTAGAGATAGGAATAGGTGTCGGCCAGACCGGCCAGGGCCGCGGCATAATTGGGGTCGAGGTCCACCGCCTGCAGGAACATGCGCTGAGCGATCTCGATGTTGCGCTTGCCCCAGCGCCGGAAGAATTCCCGCCCCCGCAGGTACACGTCGTAGGCCGCCGGGTTGAGGGTATGCACGTCCACCAGCCGCTTTTGCCCGTCCGGTCCGATGGCCACCTGCAGGGCCTTGACGATACTCAGGGCAATCTCGTCCTGCACCTGGAAGATATCCTCGATCTCGCGATCAAAGCGTTGGGACCAGATATGGCAGCTGTCGGCCACGTCGATCAGTTGGGCCATGATGCGCAGACGGTCACCGGCCAGGCGCACACTGCCCTCCAGCAACGCCGTCACCCCGAGTTGCCGGCCGATATCGCGGCTGTCGCCCCCCATCTCGCGGAACTGGAAGGAGGTCATGCGCGAAACCACCTTCAAGCCCTCCAGGCCTGTCAGGGCGTTGATGATCTCCTCGGCGATGCCGGAACAGAAGTGCTCCTGATCCCGGTCCGGACTGAGGTCCGCAAAGGGCAGCACGGCGATGGATTGGAGCGGGTGCCCATTCGACTCCAGGAATCGCAGCGACCCTTCGAGCTCACGCATCAACTCCGTGGCGGTGGACAACCGCGCTGTCGGATTCTTGGCCAGGCAGAGGTCCAGCAGGCGACTCAGATGGGGTGGGCAACCCGGCCGCAGACTGGCGGCAGGCGGCGGATCGTCCCGCAGAACCGAAGCCAGGACCTCGGCCGCCGCGGTACCGCGGAAGGGTCGATGCCCGGTCAACAGATGGTAAAGCAGAGCGCCGGCGGAAAATATATCCGAGCGGGTATCCGCCTCCTCGCCGCGGGCCTGCTCGGGCGACATGTACAGCGGCGTGCCCAGGATCTCACTGCGGGTCACTGCGGCCTCGGTGGCGGCAGCAGGATCCGCCTCCGCGGAAACACTGACCAGCTTGGCCAACCCGAAGTCCAGGACCTTGACCTGTCCGCCCGCCGTCAGCATGACGTTGGCCGGCTTCAGGTCACGATGGATGATGCCCTGGGCATGGGCCGCTTCGAGGGCCGCCACCAGGGGCAGGGCAATATTGAAGAACTCCTCGAAGGTGACGCCACCATTGTTGATCACCGCTTCGAGGTTGCAACCATTGACCAACTCCATGGTCAGGAAATGGATATTGTCCACTTCCTCCACCGAATGGATCACCACGATATTGGGATGGTTAACGGCGGCCAGGGCCCGCGCCTCGCGGTGGAAACGGGCCAGACGCGACGGGTCGGCGGCCAGGCGTTGGGGCAGGACCTTCAGGGCGATGGAGCGGCCCAGTTCCCTGTCTTCGGCTTGATAGACCGTCCCCATGGCGCCGGAAGCTAGATCGGCGACTATCCGGTAGCGGGCAAGGGTCTGACCAATCATGACGTATCCCGGAAACGTGGGGTTCGTAATCTGCCGGGGGGGGCACCGGATTAATACGGCGGGAAGTCCGGTGGGGTTGCTCGATGTGCCGACCCGGGGGCACGGCTCGAGGTGCCGGACGATAACCGGGCGGGATGTCTACTTGCCGAACTTCTTCCGCAACAGGTCCTTGAGCTTGTCGCCGGCTTCCTCGGCGACTCCCCTGGTCAATTCCTTGGTCAGTGCGGTGTAGTCCACCGCCAGCTTCGGCGACTTGAACGAGCCGCCCAAGGTCAGGGGCAGATTCAGTCGCTCCGGAGCGTTCGAACCCAGCAGGTCGCCGAGGATACCGCTCTGGGCCAGCAGACGCCGAGTGGTCT
>QNDV01000589.1 GCA_003646045.1 bacterium | reverse complement strand
GGCCGCGGGTCAGCACTACCGCCCCGACGATGGTCAGGTACATGGCGGCGACGAGTGTCCAGTCGAGGGAGGTCAAAACAGCTTGGGTTCCTCGATGCGTGTATTCCCGCCGAGGGTGTGTCCCTCCAACCGCAGCAGGCGCGCCTTGGTGGTGATACCGCCGGCGAATCCCACCAGTGACCCGCCCTTGCCCACCAGGCGGTGGCAGGGAACCAGGATCGGCAGGGGGTTATGGCCCGCGGCCTGGCCCACGGCCCTGGTGGCGGTGGGCTTGCGTATGGTTCTGGCCAGCTGGCCGTAGGTGCGCAGCTTGCCGTAGGGGACCCGCAGCAACGCCCGCCAGACCTTCAACTGGAAAGCGGTGCCGTGCAGGTCGAGGTCCACGTCGAAGACCTCGCGCCGGCCGGTGAAGTACTCGGCCAGCTGGTCACGCAGGTACTCGAAGGCGGCAGGATCCTCGTGGATTTGAGGTGGCGCCGCCGCCGTCGCTTCCTCGCCCGGGTTCGGCTCCCCTGAATACGCATGCAGTTTGCGGGCGAGGGCGTGGGCACGGGTGTGATATTCCCAGGCTTCGGGCAGGAAGTCCAGGTGTGCCAATCCGGCCGGACCGGCCACGGCCAGCAGCGGGTCCAGGACGGTGCGCAGCAGCGCGTAACGGATCATGCGGTAAACCTTCCTGCGAAAGGAACCGGCATCATATCAGACCTGCGGGACAGAAAACAACTCAGCGATGGCCGGTAACCGTCCCCGGACACTTCCGTATGGTGTATGTTCGAGTTGTTGTCGTGTCATGGGGAATCAGGTCGGGAGGCGGAAAGTGAACGGGAATCAATGGTGCGTCGTATCGGTGTTAATGGTGTTGGCTGCGACGGCCGTCGCCCAGGATGCCGTGCCCGAACTGCAGTTCGAGAAGTACACGCTGGAAAACGGGCTGGACGTCATTCTCCACGAGGATCATTCCATCCCCATGGTAGCGGTGAATATCTGGTACCACGTGGGCTCGAAGAACGAACGTCCCGGGCGCACGGGGTTCGCCCACCTGTTCGAACACATGATGTTCCAGGGTTCCGAGAACCACGACACGGATTATTTCCTGCCTCTCCAGAAAATAGGTGCGCAGGTCAACGGTTCGACCAACAAGGATCGCACCAACTACTGGGAGAACGTACCGTCGGACCAGGTGGCCCTGGCGCTGTGGCTGGAGGCCGACCGGATGGCCGGACTGGTGCCCGCCATGACCCAGGAGAAACTGGACAACCAGCGGGATGTGGTGAAGAACGAGAAGCGGCAGGGTGACAACCAGCCCTACGCCAAGGCCGACGAGATCCTGCTGGAGATGATGTTCTCCCCCGATCATCCCTACGGTCACACCGTCATCGGCAGCATGGAGGACCTGTCGGCCGCGTCGCAGGAGGACGTGGCCGCGTTCTTCGAGCAATACTATACGCCCAACAATGCGTCGTTATGCGTGGCCGGCGACTTCGAACCGGCAGTGGTGAAGGACCTGATCGAGCGCTATTTCGGGACCATCCCCGCCGGGCGGCCGGTGGACCGTTTCACCCGCTGGATCCCGCGTCTCGAGGGCGAGCGCAGGGCCCAGGCCGAGGACACGGTGGAACTGCCGCGCCTCTACATGTCCTGGCACACGCCGGGCTGGTACCAGGCGGGTGACGCGGAATTCGACCTGCTGGGCAGTATCCTGGCCGGGGGCAAGAACTCGCGTTTACACCGGACCCTGGTCTACGAACAGCAGATTGCCCAGGATGTGCGTGCGCATCAGGATTCGCGTGAACTGGGTGGCAACTTCGTCATCGAGGTGACTGCCGCGCCGGGTCACGGGCTGGCCGAGATCGAGGCAGCCGTCGACAGGGAGTTGGACAACCTGCGGGAAAAGGGCGTAAAGAAGGACGAACTGGAAATGGCCCGGATCCGTTTCGAAGCCGGTTTCGTGAGGCGCCTGCAGCGCAGCGGCGGTTTCGGGGGCAAGGCTGATCGCCTTAACCGTTACAACACCTACACGGGCGATCCTGGCTACCTGCCCCGTGACCTGGAGCGGTTCCGCCGGGTGTCGACCAGCGACCTGACCTACTACATACGTTCCTACCTGGAACGGAACCGCCGCGCCGTGCTGCATGTCGTTCCCCAGGGTACGCTGACGGCGGTGGACGATTCCACGGCGCGTGCGGTCCAACCTGCCAGCAGCGGCGAGGTGGCCTTCGATCCGCCGGTCATCCAGACCACCACCTTGGACAACGGCCTGCGTATCCTGCTGGTGGAGAAGCACGACCTGCCCCTGGTGGAGGTGCGGCTGTCGGTGCTCAGCGGTTGGTCTGCCGATCCGGAGGACAAGCCCGGCACTGCCGGGGTCACCGCCGATATGCTGGATGAGGGTGCAGCCGGACGTGACGCCCTGGAAATAGCCAATGCCGCCGAGCGTCTGGGCGCCGAGCTGCGCACCAGCAGTTTCTTCGACGGTTCGGTGGTGACCCTCAATGTGCTGGGGGCCAAACTGGACGCG
>QNDV01000588.1 GCA_003646045.1 bacterium | reverse complement strand
CTCGTGACTGGAACTGCGACTGGTTGGCCATGACCCAGACCCATCGTTCGCGCCACTGGGCCAAGGTGCTGGACCTGCAACGGTCCTTCGGTCTTGCCCTGTCGCTGATGGCACCTTCCCGGGGAGAGCAGCAACCCTCCATCGCCACGGCCGCCGGTCTTCTGGACCGGATGCTGGGGGCGACCGTGGATGTGGCCCCGCTTAAACATGACGATTTCGTCGCCGCTCCGCCGGTGACCGTGAACGCTTGAGGAAGAAAGGACCCGTATGAGCCGCCTGATCCAGACCATAGCCCTCTCTGCAGCCCTGGTCGTCCTGACGGTCAGCCTGTGGCAGGACTGGGGGTTGGTCACCACCGTCAAGCGGCTGGTCGTTTCCTACCTGGGATTCTTTTTCCTGGGTGCCCTGGCGGCCCTGGCCGTGCGTGCGGGGAGCCTTTACGAGGCACCCACCGAAGCCGGGGACGGGGTCAGGAAGCGTAACGGGGGCTAGACAATTAACGCCGTCGCCGGTGGCACGCTTCGTGCTGATTCGTGCTGAATTGGTGCCGAACCGGGACGCACATCACAGGGAAAGGTTGGGACATGACGGACACTGTCCAGATCGCACATCACGACGTCTGGGAACGCTGCCGGCAGGACGACTGCCAGCAGGCGCGGCGTGAACTGGTAAATCTCTATTCGCGCATCGTCAAATACGTCGCCGGGCGCATGGCCATCGGCCTGCCCCACTATGTCGAATTCAACGACCTGATCTCGGCGGGACTGTTGGGGCTGATCCAGGCCATCGACAATTTCGATCACGAGCGCGGCATAAAGTTCGAGACCTACGCCATCCCGCGCATCCGCGGCTCCATCCTGGACGAGTTGCGCAGCCAGGACTGGTTTCCCCGCTCCCTGCGGCGCAAGGCCAAGCAGCTGGAGGAGGCGTACTCGGTGCTGGAGGCCAGGCTGGGTCGGCCGGCTACCGACGCCGAAGTGGCCCGGGAACTGGAAGTGGACATCTCCGAGTTCGACGGACTGATCGGACAGGTGGCCATTGCCACCATCATGTCCCTGGATGCCGACACCTCCGGTGACGACAGCGAGCGGTCCACCTGTCTGGGCGACTACGTGGCCGACCCCCGTACCGAGGACGTGGAGCAGATCCTGGCCCAGCAGGAGATGAAGGACCTCATCGGTAAACGCATGTCCGAACTGCCTGAGAAGGAGCAGCTGGTACTGGTGCTCTACTACTTCGAGGAACTGACCCTCAAGGAGATCGGCGAGATCCTTGACGTAACCGAAAGCAGGGTCTGCCAGATCCACACCAAGGCGATCCTGCGCCTCAAGAGCAAGATCCAGCGTCACGAGGGCAAACGTTCCATCGGTCAGCTTACGAGGGAAATCCAACGTACCCAGACCGACCAGGAACCGGAGACCGTGCCGCTGGTTTCGGCGCTGCGCGAACTTGAGCCGGTCAATGTGATGGCCTGCCTGACCCTGGTGCAGGTGGGAGTCTGTCTGACCTGGCTCGCCCGCGACGGGTTGTTACCCGTGCTGGTGGGCTGAGCGAACGGGGGTGACGCGAAATGGCCGGAGATGGGGTATCGCTGCCTACGAGTATTGCCCAGATGGGGCAGGTAGCCAAGACACAGGCCAAGGGGCAGAACCAGGCCCAACCCGTGACCCCGTTCAACCAGCAGCAGGACCAGCAGGAAGAGATCCGGGTTAAACGCGTCAAGGAGACCGAGGCTACCGATCATCAGCGCATCGACGCGGACGAGGATCGGGGCGACAAGAGGAAGCGCCGCCGGAAACGTCGGCAACGCAAGCAGACCACCAGGGGCGAGACCCACGAGGCCGACGGGAATACCGAAGACGGCAGCGGGTCCCAGGTCACGGAGGAAGCGGTGGGTGGACTGGTGGATCTCCACGCCTGAGGCGGAAAGGAACCGTAACATGGACCTCTCGAGTATCCTGCATCACTTCCGGAACATGGGTCCGGCATATTGGGCCGCCGCGGCGGCCATTGCCCTGGGGTTCACGCTCGTGACCACCGCGGGTGTACTGCAATGGCGACGTTTGCGGGCCACGCGGCGCCAGCCCGCACGCCGTGCGCACATGCCTGCAACAGCCGTAGCGGGCTATGCCGCCCAGGCTGTAACCCCGCCGGCACCTGCCATGGTGGCTGACCCGGACCTGACCGAACGCCTTGCAGTTGCGGCATCGCGGCTTGAGGCCGTTCATGCGGCCATGGCGGCACTGGAACAACTACCTGCCGGATCCCCACTAAAGCCTACCCCGTCACACGTCGAATACGTGTTCAGATCCGGTACGGCCTGACAAGACCGGATCACAATCCAGGCCTGACGCGACGCCCCGCGGCTGTGCCGTGCAACCAGGAGCACGCATGAGTTCGTTGCTGGAGTCCATGTCGGCGGATCCCGCCGTTAGCGCGGGAGCGCGGGAGGACCAGCTCAACACTATCGTCATGTCGACGCGCGATCTGCCTGCCATGCCCCAGGTGGCGAGCAAGG
>QNDV01000587.1 GCA_003646045.1 bacterium | reverse complement strand
TGATGATGTCGGCGCCGGCCCGGCGGAATGCGTGCCAGTTTTCCAAGACCATGGCCCGCTCGTCGACCCAGCCGCGGGCCGCCGCAGCCGTGACCATGGAGAACTCGCCTGAGACGTTGTAGACCGCCAGGGGCTGGGGAAAGGCCCTGCGGATCTCGGCCACTACGTCCAGGTAGGCAAGTGCCGGCTTGACCATCAAGAAATCGGCGCCCTCGTCCACGTCGAGACCCGCCTCGAGGATAGCCTCTCTCTTGTTGCGGGCGTCCATCTGGTAGGAGCGGCGATCGCCTTCGGACGGTGCGGAGTGGGCCGCCTCCCGGAAGGGTCCATAGTAGGCCGAAGCGTACTTGACCGAATAGGACATGATGGCCGTGTTGACAAAGTCGTCTTCGTCCAGTGCCTCCCTGATCGCCCCAACCCGGCCGTCCATCATGTCCGAGGGGGCGATGACGTCTGCGCCGGCCCGGGCGTGGGCCAGTGCCATGCGAGCCAAATGGGCCAGGGTCGAATCGTTGTCGATCCGGCCATCCCGGATCAGGCCGCAGTGACCGTGATCGGTGTAGGCACAGAGACAGACATCGGTGATGACGGCCACCGCCTGACCGAAACGCTCCTTGATGGCGGCGACAGCGGCAGGAACTACAGCATCCTCGGCATAGGCAGCCCGGCCGTCGAATGCCTTGGCCCCCTCTTCGGGGATGCCGAAGAGCAGCACGGTTCGGACACCCAGTTCGAGATCGGCCGCCACCGTCTCGACCAGCCGATCGACCGACTGGTGGTCAATGCCCGGCATGGCCTCGATAGGCTGGGAAATCCCATGGCCCGGAACCACAAAATGGGGTTGGACAAACATTCGCCGGTCGAGCCGGGACTCGGCGACCAAATCCCGGATTACCGGAGTCGTTCTCAAACGCCTGGGCCGGATCGTCAGATCGTACATAGTTCCTCCGCAAGGGCCTCCATCTCCGGACGGGCCGGGATGCGGCACTGAATTCCATATTCCCGGGCGGCCTCCGCAGTCGTCGGCCCCAGGGCGATGTGAAGGCAGTCCAGGGGACGGCCTCCGAGATTCTCAACATAGTAGCGGGTCGAACGCGGCGAGGTCAGAACTACGGCAGAGATTTCTTCGACCGGCACGGGCAGCGCAGCGGGAGGAAGGCGGTCCATGCGGTAGACCTGCAACTCAATCACGGTATGCCCGGCCACACGCAGCGCATCGGGCAGCTCGTCGCGGTGGTCGATGCCGCAAGGGAAGACAAACAGGCCCGGCTCGGTCAAGCGTGCCGTCAGTTCTTTAGCCAAACCGGCGCCGGTCCCCGGCCCCGTCACGGCCACTTGGAGACCGGCCTCTACGGCTGCCCGGGCCGTTGTCTGCCCAACGGCCGCCGCAGGCAGTCCGAGGATGGGCTCTCCCCCATGCCGGGGCGCCTGCTCACACAGGGGATGCGGTGCACGGGGAGAAGCCAGCAACAGCCAGGGTGTCTGTCCCCGTTCGCAGTCGGCGGCTGCTGCATCGACAGCGCGGCGCCACTCCGTTGCACGCTCCACGGGCTCGAAACGAAGCACCGGGAAGGGCTCGATCAAGACGTCGCAGTCCGCCACAAGTTCCTGCAGCTGGCGGCAGTCTTCGGCCGTCCGGGTCACGAGAACACGGCGACTCATGGCCCCTCGGGCAGGTGGGGCTCAGCCTCTATAAGAGCCAGCCGGCAGGTGCGGGCAGCGGCCTCGGGATCCCGCGCCACGGCGGCCACACGGGTAATGACGGCCCGTGTAATCTCCTCGTCCACCACGCCCAGCACCGCCTGGAGTCGAATGGTTCCATCCTCTTCGGCCGTCGCCAAACAGCCCAGCGGGAGGTGACAGCCACCACCCATCAGACCGAGCAGGTGGCGTTCCGCCCGGACCAACCGGCCTGCCTCGGAATCGTGGAGCGTGGCAATCTCTTTCGTGACCGGGTCGCCACGGCGCACCTCGATAGCGAGGGCGCCCTGACCCGCAGCCGGCAACATCAACTCTGGGGACAGTACCCGCACATCGAGACCATCCATGTCCAGTTCGAGCCGGCGCACACCTGCGGCGGCCAGAAGGATGGCGTCATATTGGCCTTTGCGGAGTTTGTTGATCCGGGTCGGAACGTTGCCACGGAGGGCCTTGACCCGAAGGCTAGGCTGCAGGGCCAGGGCCTGGGCGGCACGGCGGAGGGAGGATGTGCCCAAATCGGCCTCCTCCGGCAAGCCCAAGGGATTGGCGAACGTTGCACAAAGGATGTCTTTCCGGCTGATCAGGAGGTCTGCGGGCGTGGTCCGTTCGGGAATGGCTACAACCTCGAGTCCATCGGGTTCCTCGGTGGGGAGATCCTTGAGGGAGTGGACCACCAGGTCCACCCTCCCGTCCAGGAGGGCCTCCTGAAGCTCCTTTGTGAAGAATCCCTTGCCCTCCATCTTGTGGAAAGAGACGTTCTGGATGCGGTCGCCCTTGGTCGAAATGACCACCAGTTCGGCCGGGTGTCCCAGCTTTTCCTGAAGC
>QNDV01000586.1 GCA_003646045.1 bacterium | reverse complement strand
CCCACGGCTTCCCCGGTAACGGCCAGGTTGCCCTGGAAAAAGGCGCGGGACGAGACGCGGAAGGAGTGCCCCGCCACCTCGTACACCAGGTAGTCCCGGCCCCACACCGGCAGGTTGTTGAACATCAGCCCCACGCAACCGGGAGCCGGGGCCTCGCCTGGTTCGAGGGCGGCCAGGATCTTCTTGAGGATTCGCATGCGTGTCGGCGGACCGAATACCGAGATCAGCCAATGGCCCTCGTTGTTCAGGCGCACCGTCAACTGTTCCACCGGCGGCAACATGCGCAGCCAAGGCAGGATGTCGCGGTTGAAGACCTCGGGCATGATGGGACACTGATCCAGGGCGACCACTTCGTGGGTGCCCCGGCGCATCATGCCGTAGGGGCCCAAGGGGCTGCCGAAGAGGCGGATGCGGTTGCGATAGCCCAGGGGCTCGCCGGCGGGTTCGGCGTCTGCCAGCAGGTCCGTCACATCGCGCTTGCCCAGGCGCCGAAAGCAATCGGCGACGATGTCGACCTTGGCCCGCCGCTGGGCCGGTACCGTCAGGTGTTGCAAGTCGCAGCCGCCGCATTGGCCATAATGGGGACAGGGGGCGTCGATGCGATCGGGGCCCGGCTCGATCACCGCCAGGAGTTCCGCCTGGGCGAAACCCTTTTTATGCTGGGTGATACGGACTGAGGCCAGGTCGCCCGGAGCGGTCAGGGGTACGAACACGGCCCGGCCGTCCTGGCGGGCCAGACCGGCGCCACCGGTTACCAGTTTCTCGATGCGCAGTTCGGGCGTCGGAGCTGTCTCGTCCGGCGCCGTGGCACCGTTGCTATCCGGGGAACCGTCGGACTCCGGGTTCTTGTTCGGATCATCGATTTCGTTCAAAGCGTCTCCCGTCTTGCCGTGAAGCCGGAGTCTAAACTAGCATGGGGAAGCTCACGGAACCAGTACCCACCGCCCCCGCAGGAGCATGACCGTGCCGCGCGCCCATGGTCCCGACATCGCAACGACTCCCGCAGCAGGCCTGTTGGCGGTTATTCCGGCCCTGATTCTGGCTGCCTGTCTGGGCGGATGTACGCCCAAGCGCGTGACCCATCACGACGAGTTCTCGCCCGCGCCGACCACGACCGCGGGCCAGGCCGGCGGTGAAGGCGAATTGCCCACGCCCAGTCCCCGGGGCAGGTCCGGGCAGGACGCACCAGTCGGCGCCACCGCCGACGGTGTCCAACTGGGCCTCGAAGCCGCCACCCTGGCGCGAGCCCAGTTGGGCAAATCCTATCAGTGGGGCGCCTCGGGACCGGACAAGTTCGATTGCAGCGGGTTGGTGTGCCACGTCTACGGATCATTGGGAGTGCCCATGCCCCGGGTCAGCCGCGATCAGGCCAGGGCCGGGGATGAGGTATCGCGCAGCCGGCTTCAACCGGGCGACCTCGTCTTTTTTGCTACCGAGGGCAAGAGCATCAACCACGTGGGCATCTACATCGGACACAACGACTTCGTACATGCGCCACGGCGGCACGTGCCGGTTCGCACCGACAGCCTGAACGACTCCTACTGGAGTCGTGCCTACCGCACGGCGCGGCGGGTGTCATGAACAGAGGCCTGCTCCCGGTCATTCTGGTGTTGCTGGGCGCCGTGACCGCGTCGGCACAGGTCGTTTCACCTGATAGCCTGGCTGTTGCCGTTGCCGATTCGGTACCGGCACGTTGGGGGGAAATCCCGCCGCGCAATCCCTCCAGCACGGCTCTCTTTGTCCAGCCGCCCCGTCCCGACTGGGAGGCGGCGCTCATGCCTGTCTATCACACCCTGGGTCTGCCCTTCCGGGCGCTGCATTTCCTGGGGGACCAGACCGTTACCGGGTTGGACAAGATGGGGTTCTTCGACTTGCCGCCGGCGGAGTACCCCGGGCTCCCCGGCCCCTTCTACACCTTCATCATGCCGATCTTCGCCATCGAGAGCCTGGAGGGAACAACCTTCGGTCTGGAAGTGTTGCGGCCGGACTTCTTCGGTGCGGGGAATCTGCTGCAGGTCAAGGTAAGCACCACCACGCGACAGGCCCGGATGGCGGGTTTCGGTCTTTTCTTTCCCATGGGCCCGACCTGGGACCTGCAGGTGGGAACAGGCAGCGAGGAGATCCAGACCGTACGCTATTACGGCCTGGGCCCCGAGTCGGTCCATGGCGACAAGTCCTTCTACTACCGACGCGCCGGGTGGAGCGGCTTTGAACTGGATCGCGATATCGGGGCGAAGTTCGCGCTGGGATTGCGGACAGTCTGGTCGCGAGTGCGCGCGCGCGAGCCGACCTTCGAAGTGCATCAATCCCTCGCCACTGTCCACGGTGACGACTTGCCACCGGGCTACCCGGGAGAAAGCAGTGGTTGGACCCTGCGTCTGGCCATCAAGCGGGATACCACCCGGCAGCGGGCCAGGCCGGAGAGTGGTTCATTCGGTAGCGCGGGGTTTTCGTTTTTCGAGGACTCCGACGGCAGCGGCCTGGCCTATACCCAGTACCGGTTCGAGTACGAGCGCTTCTTTCCCCT
>QNDV01000585.1 GCA_003646045.1 bacterium | reverse complement strand
GCTCGTGCCGTCGCTGGAGCAGTTTGCCGAGTACACCGGCAACGCCACGGCGACGCTGCTGGCCCGGACCCTGGATGAGGCCATCGGGCAGTACCTCGAGAACGCACGCTACCCGTCGCGCAAGGTGAACGAGATCGACAACCGGGGCGCCACCTTCTACCTGGCCCTCTACTGGGCGCAGGCCCTGGCGGCTCAGGACGAAGACGCGGAGATCAAGGCACGGCTGGAACCGGTGGCCAAGGCGCTGGCGGACAGCGAGGCAGCGATCATTGCTGAGCTGCTAGCCGCCCAGGGCGAGGCGGTGGACATCGGTGGTTACTACCATCCCGATCCGGAGAAGTGCGCGCGCGCCATGCGGCCGAGTGCGACGTTCAACCGGATCATTGACGGGTTATAAGGTCGATGACCGAGGATCGGCACTGCGCCTAAACCAATGAAGGCAATCTCTGGCGTCACGAATCCTGCGATCCTCGGCATTGTCCTCTGATTCGTATCCGAGCTTCTACGGTTGTGAAGCCGCACGATATGATCAATTGTTCCGCTGAGTCGGATAATTAGCCTGGCCCGAGCGTGCTTCCCGCAAGATCCAGGCAGTAAAGGCAAGCCCCTTTCATCACCCTTCGGCCGGAGCCCGCTTGATGAACCTGTTCCAGGAACTGCGCCAGCGTCGAGTCCCCCAGATCACCAGCGGCTATGTCGTCGCCAGCTGGGGGCTTCTCCAGTTTCTCGCCTTTCTCGAGAGCCGCATGGCGGTCTCACCCCACCTGGTCAATCTCATCGGCTTGACCTTGCTGTTGCTGCTGCCGTCGGTGGTCACCCTGGTCTGGGTGCATGGCCGGCCCGGCAAGGACACCTGGGGCCGCACGCCCAAGGTCGTCGTACCGGCGAATCTGCTGGCCGCCGCGTTGCTGCTCGGGTTCCAGTTCAGTGGGCGGGATTTCGGCGCGGTGACGCAGGTGATCGCTGTCGAGGACGAGCACGGCGCGGTGACCGAGCGCGTCGTGCCCAAGAACGAGTACCGGCGCCGGGTGCTGGTCTTCTACCCGGAAAACAGCGGCGGCGAGGAGAACGCCTGGACCAGTGAGACCATGGCCTATCTGCTGAGCCTGGACCTGAGCCAGGACGGGTTCGTCGACGTGGTCATTCCCCTGTCCATGGTCGGCGCCATGCAGGATGCCGGCAGCAACGACGGCCACGGGCTGTCCCGCCCGCTGCAGCGCAAACTCGCGCGGGATGCCCATATCGGGTACTTCCTGACCGGCTCGGTTGGACAGCAGGACGGTCAATGGCGGCTAGCCACCGAACTGCACGAGAGCGATTCCGGCAAGATCATAGCCCGGCGCGACAACGCGGCGGCCGACCTGTTCGCCCTCACTGACCAGGTTTCGCGTCAGCTACGCGAAGACCTGGGCATTCCCGCTGCGCATCTGGACGAAAGTCCCGACCTTCCCATCGCCGAGCTGACCAGCACGGATCCGCAGGCGGTAGCCAGCCATGTGCAGGCCCTGCTGGCAATCACCCACCGCAACGACTGGGAAGGAGCCGTGCCACTTCTGGAAGACGCCGTTGAACGCGATCCGCACTTTGCCGTCGCCCAGTTCATGCTCTTCGCAGTGCGCCAGACCCTGGGCGATGCCGCGGGCGCTTCGGTCGCCATCGCAGCCGCCATGGACAATCTTTACCGCGTGCCGGAACGGCTCGGTTTCCTGATCAAGGCCCAGTACTACTACAGCGAGAAACAGGACGCGGACAAGGCCATGGCCGTGCTGCGCATGTGGAGCCAGATCTACCCCAACGATGTGGCCGCCTATGATCAGCTGGCCTTGTACTATTTCATCCGGCAGGATCTGCCCAACGCCATCGCCGCCTACGAGCAGATCCTGGCCATCGACCCGTCGCAGGTGAAGTACCTGGAAGAGCTGGCGGACTTGCACACTCAGCTCGGCAACTTTGAAGAGGCCGAGGGCTACCTGAAACGTTATGTGGAGATCTTCCCGACCCGGGCCGACGGCTACGAGGACCTCTCCGACTTCTACAGCGCCACCGGCCGTCTCGATGAATCGAGAGACGCGCTGGCCAGGGCCATGCTTCTGGAGCCGGAAAATCTGAAATTGACCCGCAGTCTGATCGATCTGGACATCAAGGCCGGGAAATACGGTGAATCCGAGCTGGCCCTCGCGGATCTGCTTGCCGACGCGGGGTCTGCCAGAGAACGAGTTCAGATCTGCTTTCGGCAAGTGGATCTGGCAATCTTGCAGGGCCAGCCCGACGTCCTCATTGACCGGCTCGAAGCCTTCCATACGGCCAGCCTGGAGAGCCAGAACCCGCTGCAGGCCGAGCTTGTCTATTCTGTGTTGCTGCCCGCGATCAGCATGGTCGGACGACCGACAGAAGCCTTGTCACGCCTCGCCGAGGTCAAGTCCCGCATCCCAGCCCCGTACGATGATCTGGTAGGCATGGGGGAAGCCTGGGTGTATGCGGACCTCGGCCAGGTGTCCGAAGCCACAGCCTCTCTGGCGCCGGCGGT
>QNDV01000584.1 GCA_003646045.1 bacterium | reverse complement strand
GAGGGCTCGCCCTCGTTGACGATGTAGAAGGTGCGATCGACGATCCGGCCCTGCTCCTCGGCCAGGTCGTAGTGGATCGTGTGATCCTTCATGGCCAGCTTCTTTTCCTCGCCCTTTTCCAGGCTCATTTTGCGGACGTTCTGCATGTCCTCCGGAGAACCGGTCGAGATGTAGACAGCGTCCGGCTGACAGCATGCGATGGCATTGGCGATCTTCAGGATGGCGCCATCGGTCTTGATTTTCGCAAGCCTGGCCTGGTGCTCGTCGTCCAGTTTTTCCTGGATCAGCTTCCGTGCCTCACCGATGGTTTCGATGCCCCCCACTGCGGAGAGAATGTCCACGCCCTTCTTCAGCTCCAGCATCGCTGCCTCCTCATTGAATCCGCTGATTCACGGCGGATTTGGTACGGAATACGAGACTTAGGACAAAACTACCACATATGTAACCCATGAGGGCGACCGTCACAAACCAAATCGGATTCCCTCGCCGGTCCCACCCCCGGAGCAGTTTCCGGGGGTACGGAACGGGGTGGAATTGTCTGCCCTGATCCGACATTTCAATCATGCTATAATTATCTCGTATCGGAACACCGCACTGGACGTGTACGCGATCCTCACCGGATCCACCGTCCCGCTGAAAGGCAGGTCGACCATGTGCTCATTGAGAAATACCCTGCTCGTTGTCACTGTTCTGCTCGGCCTGGGATACGGCCGGATCGCGACTTCTGCCATCCTCCCCGCGGACATCCATTACAACCAGTGCAGCGAGCCCTGGAGTACAGAGACCATGGGTGCGCCGGAAATGTGTGACGAGACCGTCTGCAGTACCGGATGTATCATTTCCTGCGGCGCCATGCTGCTGTCGTGGGTGGCCCAGGAGCCGGGTAATCCCGACCCGGGCGAGTTGAACGCGTGGCTGAGGGACAACGGCGGCTATGTCATGTGCAACGTGATGTGGGGCGCCATCACGAGTTATGACGGCAGCAGCATAGGGCTGGAGTGGCTGGGGAAAGAGTCCATGGCGGTCGACGACTGGGCCGCCCTGGACGCCGAACTGGATGCCGTCGACCGGATGCCCATGGTCAGCGTGCATGGCGCAAGCCACTGGGTCGTGGTCTACGAGCGCATCGGGCCGTCCGGCTATCCTTCGTCATACCGCATCATGGATCCCGCTGTTCCCTACTCGTCGGACCGCTCACTGGCGGATTACCCGGGCTCGGGACAGACGATCTTCGGCATCTCTCGATTCAGCGGGGTGTTTCCGTTCGGCGAAGTGTCGGGCGTCGCTGAAGATGTGGCGTCGGTGTTGCCAAGGACTCTTCACAACTGGCCCAACCCGTTCAATCCCCGGACGACGATCGCGTTTGAGATGCCGGCAGCGGCCTCGGTCAGCCTGCGCGTCTATGACCTGGGTGGGCGACTGGTCCGCGTCCTGCTGGATGGCGAGATGGCGGCCCGGGGCCACAACGAAGTCATCTGGCAGGGACGAGACCGGGCCGGTCGCGTCGTGTCCGCAGGCGTCTATTTCTATTGTCTTGAAGCCGGTGGCCACGTTGAGACGAAGAGGATGGTGTTGGTCAAATAGTGCGGCCGTTTTAAAGCGGATGTTCTGGCGCATCCGGTAGCAGATGACCTCCAGCCGGTTGCCTACCACCAGGCAGCAGGTCCCGTCGTCATGATCGTATATGTCATTGACCAGGCGACAGGCTACACCGTTCATTTCATGGCCCGGAGGGTCTCATGGCCCCGGAGGAAAAGACACCGTTGCTTCTTGACGCGTCTGAGGCGCATAGTTATCTTCCTCATCTAAATTGGGGGAGCCAAAGATTCCGGTTACGAAATCCTGGTTTCTGAGATTGAATCTCCGCCGATCGTTCCCGCTGAGCAGCGGTTGCGGGGCGCCCACCGGTTCTGCCCGGGGTTCGTATCCGAACCCAAGGGCCACAGGATTCCTCCGACCATCGGGGGATCGGGTTCGACCGTCTTCCATAAGATCGTCGAACTACTTTTGAAGCGTGAGGGATTTGCCGGAAGAAGCCGGAGATTCCAACCGCTTGGTTAAGCCGGCAAGCCGGCACTTGGAGAGAAGACCTTGAAGAAACTGTACATTGGCAACCTGCCTTTCAGCGCGACCGAGGACGAGATCAACGAACTGTTCGGCGCCCACGGCACCGTGCACTCGGTCGCACTGATCAATGACCGTGAGACCGGTCGTCCCCGCGGCTTCGGCTTCATCGAGATGGACGACGACGCTGCGATGGCGGCCCAGCAGGCGCTGGACGGCAAGGAAATGGGCGGTCGTGCGCTGCGCGTGAACGAGGCCCAGGATCGTCCCCGCGGTGGTGGCGGTGGCGGCGGCGGCGGCTACGGCGGCGGCGGCGGCGGCGGCGACCGCTGGTAGAAGCTCGAGCGCGAGCTTTCTGATCAGGTCCGGCGATCAGGGATGCACCCTGGTCGCCGGACTCATTTCTACCTGGACCCGAGAACCCCGATGAGCACCCAACTCTGTGTCGCCAACCTGCCCCACGGCG
>QNDV01000583.1 GCA_003646045.1 bacterium | reverse complement strand
CATGACCAGCCTGGTGCCGGATACGGACCTGGATTATTCGACGCTCTACACGGCCCGACTGACGACCGCGGTTGCCGATTCCTCGGGCAACCCGCTGGCGACCGACTACACCTGGAGCTTTACCACCGTTGCCGTGCCTCCGGATACCGAGGGGCCCACGGTGACGGCCACCGTTCCCACAGATGCAGCTGTTGGCGTCGCCGCGGATGTGGCGGTCACCGCCACCTTCAACGAGGCGCTGGATCCCGTCACCATGTCCGGCACCAGCTTCACGCTGGTCCCCGAGGGCGGGTCGGCGGTGGCGGCGACGGTGTCGTACGAGGTGTCCGGTTCCCTGGCCACCTTGACTCCGGATACTCCATTGGACATGGAGACCCTCTATACGGCCCATTTGTCGACAGCGATCACCGACACCACAGGCAACCCCCTCGCGGACGAGTATGTGTGGAGCTTCACCACCGTTTCGCCGCCGGACACGGTACCGCCGACGGTTGTTTCGAACGTGCCTGTCGCTGATGCCCTGGCTGTACCGGTGGCAAATTCCGTGAGCGCCACTTTCGACGAGGCCATGGATCCGGCGACCCTGACCACCGCGACCTTCACTCTGACTCCCGACGGTGGCTCGGCCGTGACCGCGACCGTGGGTTACGACCCCGCCGGCCTGGCGACGACCCTGACACCGGACGTGCCACTGGATTTCGGCACACTTTACGAGGCGCGGCTCACGACCGTGGTGGCCGACACTTCGGGCAACGGGCTCGCGGTCGATCATGTCTGGTCCTTCACCACGGAACTGTCGGACCTGGTAGCGCCCTACGTGACTGCGTGGGAGCCGGCTCCGGACGAGGTCGAGGTTCTGGTGGAAACGACGGTAAAGGCCACATTCAGCGAGGGCATCGACCCGACAACCCTGACGACCTCCAGTTTCACGCTGACACCCCAGGGCGGCCCGGCGATCACGGCCCAGGTGAGCTACGACGCCTTGACCTTCATGGCCACCCTGGTTCCCGCGGCCAATCTTGAGTACGCCACCACCTACGAAGCACGGTTGACCACTGCGATCACCGATGTCGTGGGTAATCCGCTGGCAGGTGACGAGGTCTGGACCTTTACGACCCGTCTCGACGCTCCCCTGTGCAGGATCACAACCTCGACCACGGATTTCTCTGCCGGCCTGTTGAGCGGCCTCATGATCAGCGAGTACGATAATAGTATCACCGGTGGACAGATGCGCCTGCAGGCCCCGCAGAGTGACCTGTTCCTGGTTCCGACCCTCGACCCCATGTGGCAGATCACCAAGCCGAGCGGGGGATTCACGCCCGTTATCAGCAACGGCATCCTGGATGGCCAAGAGCGCGATGATGCTACCTACGAGACCTCGGCCATGGAAATGATCACGACCTATGGTGAGGGTGTGGTCTGCGAGACGCGGGCCATGATCCAACCGGGCAGCGCCTTCTCGAGCATAGGGTTCATGTCCAGTTCTTCGTCGCTCAACCAGTGGGCGTTCTTCAGCACCCGGGGCACCGGCGATGATCCGGTACCGGTGATCCATACCAGCGTGCGCGGTTCGGACAGCACCATTGATGATGTTCCGACCACCGTTACCCTGGACGAATGGCACGACTTCAAGGTCATCTGGCTGCCCGGCACGGTGGAGTTCTATGTGGATGGTGCTCTGGTGGACACGCGGACCTCCGTGGACATCACGCTGCCGCAACGCTTCGGATACTACAAATCCGCCGGTTCGGATTCGTCCCTGTTGATCGACTGGGTCCGCGTCACGCCTTATGCGGTGGCCGCAGGCAGCTACGAATCCATGGTGCAGGACGCGGGGGAACCCGGTGTTACCTGGACCGAGCTGGCCTCGCTGGGTACCGAGCCGGTCGGGACGAGTGTTTCGTACGAGACACGCACCGGTGAGACATCAACACCGGACGGCAGCTGGTCCTCCTGGGACGCTGTCGTTGCCGGCACCTTGGCCAGTCCGGTCGGGCGCTATGCCCAGTACCGGGCGGCTCTGACAACCAGCGACCTCATGACGAGTCCGGTTGTCGATGAGATACAGCTCTGCTTCGAATTCGCACCGGGTGATACCATTGCGCCGACCGTGCTAGCAACGGTACCCGATACCGACGCTGTTGACGTCGCCATCGACGCACCGGTAACAGCAACCTTCGACGAGATGATAGATGCGGCTACGCTGACCAGTCTGAGCTTCACACTGACGCCTGACGGTGGGTCGGCCGTCCTGGCGACTGTAAGCCTGGACGGCACCGGTACCGTGGCCAGCCTGGTGCCCGACGTGGCACTGGACTGGGCGACTCTCTATAGTGCCCAACTGACTACGGCTATCGCTGATACTTCAGGTAACCCGCTGGCTGCGGACCATACCTGGAGCTTCACTACGACCAACGAACCGGATACCACGGCACCGACAGTACTCGCGACGGTACCTGATACCGACGCTGTTGATGTTGCCATCGACGCCCCGATAACCGCCACCTTCGACGAGATGATAGATGCGGCT
>QNDV01000582.1 GCA_003646045.1 bacterium | reverse complement strand
AGGCCCGCCGCCTTCCAGGCCGGCCAGGTGCCGAACACGGCCCCGATGACGAAAGTCGTACCCAGCCCCAGGGCCAGGGACCAGCCCGCCACGGCAAAGGGCAGGGGCGAAGCCAGGGAAATCAACCACGCCAGCATCAGTCCGATGACAATGCCGATGGCGCCTCCGATCAGCGACAGGGTGATGGCCTCCACCAGGAACTGCCACATGATGGCCAGACGTCGCGCACCCACGGCCTTGCGGACCCCCACTTCCTTGGTGCGTTCGGTCACCGAAACCAGCATGACGTTCATCAGCACGATGCCACCCACCACCAGGCTGATGCCCACGAGGGGCACCAGGGCGCCGTAGAAGGCGCTGCTGATGCCGCCCCAGATGTTGAGCAACTGGTCCGAGGTCTGGATGGCGAAGTCGTTGCGCTCGAGGGGCCGCCGCCGGTGCCGGACCCGCAGCAGGAAGGTGGCCTCGTCCTGGGCCTCGGTCATACGCTCCAGGTCCGCCGCGGCCACCTTCAGGTCCAGGGAGTGGCCGCTGCCGTAGACCTTTTGCCAGGCCGTCAGCGGCACCATGGCCACATCGTTGCGGTTCGAGCCCATCACCGTACCCCGGTCCTCCAGCAGGCCCACCACCTTGAAGTGCCGCTTGCCCAGTTTCAGTTCGCGGCCCACCGGATCGGCGTGGCGGGGAAACAGCTCCCGGGCCACATCCCACCCCAGCACGATGACCTGTCGGCTGGACGCCACGTCCTGCAGGGTGAGATGACGTCCCGCCACCAGGGGCAGTTCCTCCAGGAAGGCGTAGTCCTCGGTGACGCCCCGCACGCGCACGCCACGGTAGCTGCGGCCACCGGCCCGCAGGTTATCCGAATTGGCAACCTCCGCCCCCACCAGTCGGGCCTCGGTCATGCGCTCACGCAGATAGTCACGGTCGTCCAGGGTCAGGTCGGGGTTGGTCAACGATTCCATGAAGGCGTCGAAGTCGGACAGGAACTGGAAGCCGTCCACCCGGGTGACGGTGAACACATCGGTGCCCTCGTCCAGAACCACTTCCGACACGTAACGGTCAGTGCCATAGATCAATGACACCACGGCAATCACCGACATGGTGCCCACGATGTTGCCCAGCAGGGTCAGCAGGGTACGCAGCTTGTGTCCCCACAGGCTGCTCAGGGCTATGCGTACGCCTTCGAGCAGATTCATCGCCCGCGCCCGTCGCGACCCTTCTTCTCCCGGGCCACCTGCGCGCCGTCTTTCAGCTCGCGCAGGATGCGGAAGGGTCCGGTCACGATTTCCTGGTCCACGCTGAGCCCGGATATGATCTCGAAGTCGTCGTCACCGCCGATGCCGAGTTCCACCGGCACGAATTTCACATAGTCATCCACCAGTACGAAGACGCCCTCGGTTTCCTCGTGATCGGAGTCGGTCAGTGCCGAATCGGCGGTGTCACTCCGGCTGCGGAAACCCAGGTCCGCGAGGGCCGCCATCTGGGCCTTGGCCCGACGCCCCCGGTAGCGCCGGATATCCCCTGCCCTGAGGGGATAGTCCCGCACCGTGACCGCCCCCAGGGGCACGGCCAGCGCGTCCTGTCGGTCCGCCACGGTGATTTCGGCCTTGGCCGACAGTCCCGGCCGAATAGCTGCCGGCGCCGCCTCCAGGGTGATCTTCACCTCGAAGTCCACCGCCTCGCGGCTGGCCCCGGTGCGCACCCGCAGGGGGCTGTTGCCGATCTCGGTGACGTGGCCGGCAAAGGTCTCGCCGGGGAAGGCGTCGATTTCGATCTCGGCCGGCTGGCCCAGTTCCACCTTCACCACTTCCGTCTCGTCCACCTCCACCCAGGCCTCCATGGTGCCCAGGTCGGCAATGACCAGCAGCACCGTGCCGGGATTGTTGAGCGTGCCCATGATGGCGTTCTCACCCTCCTCGACGTTGAGGCGGGTGATCACTCCGGTCATGGGGGCAGTGATGGTGACCTTGTCCAGGTCGTGGCGGGCCTTGGCCAGGTTGGCGCGATACTGGTCGATGCGGTGGCGTGCCGATTCGACCCGGGCCTGCTCCACCCTGGCGCTGGTGCGGGCGGCGTCCAGATTCTCCTCCGAGGACAGACCCTCGGCGTGGAGTTCCTCGGCGCGGTCCCGATCCAGTTTCGCCTTGTCCAGTGACGCCTCGGTCAGCCGCAGATCGGCCTTGGCCGTGTTGATGGAAGCTTCGAGGGCCTTTACGGCTGAGGCGTACTGGGAGGGATCGATCTCCATGAGCAGATCACCCTGGGCCACGCGTTGCCCTTCATCCACGGCCAGGTACACGATGGTGCCCATGGCGTTGGCGCTCACGTCCACCTTGCGTTTGGGCTGGATGGTGCCCGAGCAGTTCACCACTGCGGTCAGGTCCTTGCTGGTTACCTTGCCCGTTTCCACCGTGGCCTCCGCCTTCTGGCGCGAGTTGAGCACGGTGCCCGTCACGGCGGCACCCAGCAGGACAACCCCAAGACCGATGAGAAGGAACTTCTTCACGATTCAACTCCCTGGCAGATCT
>QNDV01000581.1 GCA_003646045.1 bacterium | reverse complement strand
TCACCAGGATCAGCATCAGGAGCAGGTTCCTTTTCATCGTCGTTCCTCCTTGCCGACGAGGTCGGCGGTTTTACGGCGCGGTGGCCGCCTGGACAGTTACGAAGAATCGCGACTGCTATATTTCTATTCTTCGGCGAAGATGAGCGGGGCTTGCAGGCCGGTCAAGAATCCTGTTAAGCGATCGTACAGGTGTGCTGTGACCTGAGGATAAATCCAACTGATACTATGGGAGACCGCGCCCGGACGACCATGAAAGTCACTGCTAAACAACAAAATCCGGTGCTTGGAACGCCGGAAATCCAACCTGGGGGCTGGTTTTGAAATTGGTCCCATTTCCAATAACGCTAAAATAATCACAGCGAATGGCGTTGATTTCCCCTGCCGGGGGGCTGGGCTTTCCGACCGGCGACAGAATGCTCAAGATTACCTGTAAGGGGCCGATAACGTACGGACAAGGCAGATACCAACCGGGAGGACACCGTGATCAACCCCGCCATGTCGTCAGCCCTCAGCGGACTGCAGTGGAGCCAGCGTTCCTTCGAGCGTCATGCCCACGAGATAAGCCGGTCCGGCCTCGCCCCTGACGCGGAACTGCGCCCTGAAGATATCTGCGGTCTCATGACAGCCGAACGGGGCTACGAAGCCAATCTCGCCGTACTGCGCCGCACCGATGACATGCTCGGCTCCCTGTTGGACATCCTGGCCTGACTCGGTATTTCCGCCGCGACAAGTCGAGCTCCCTGTGGCAGACTGGCCCCGCCGGTTGCCACGGGTCCTGCTGACATGAAAGGTTTTCATGATGCCTGCCGTAGTCCTGTTCGAGGACCATACCGCCCGCTGTTTCAGACCTCTGAGTGACAGTACTCCCACCTGCGACCTGCGCTGCGGGATGTTCAGCCTGCGGGAACGCGTGGCTCTGGTTACGGGCACCGGAGGCGCACTCCGTATCCGGAACCACCTGGTTCCCCTGGCGGATGATCCCGACTGGTCAACGGGTGCGGTGTCCGGCGACGACCGGGTGTTGTGGTTGAACGGAAGGATCGTGCCCGGCTTTACCGGCGTGGAAGATCTGCGCGATGCGGCCGGGCAGGACTTTGTCTGGCTGGACGCCGCCGGTCCCCTGGCCGCGGGCCTGGATGCGGAATCGTCAGGGCTCTGGGAAGAGTCCTGGGCGGCCTGGCGGCAGGGCGGAGCGACCGGCGTCTGGCAACCGCCGCTTCCCGGAGGCCTGGGGCAACTGGCTGCCGGACCTGGTGGCCAATGGCACGGAGCGAAACCCCAGCCCGCCATGGATCGACTGGTGGCGGAGCCCTGTCCCGGCTGGATCTGGGATCTCGTACCACGCAACGCCGCTGTCCTGGCGGCTGATATCGCCTGGCTGGGTGAACGCAACTGGTATCATCGCCCCTGGGGACTGGTGGCAGCCGGAGCCGATCCACACTGGTTGCGGGACCGTTCCCTGGTACGTGGCGAGTCCCTGCCCGCCGGAGTACACGTGGTGGCGCCGGACCGGGTCTTCAGCGGGCCGGATCTGGAACTGGGCTCCGGGGTGGTAATCGATGCCGGCAACGGCCCGGTGATCCTGGACCGTGGTGTGTGCATCGAGCCTCACAGCTATCTGCAGGGCCCTCTTTATCTGGGCGACGGCTCGCGGGTCAAGGCGGGGTCCCGCCTCTACGGGGAGTCCAGCTTCGGCCTTGGCAACAGGATCGCCGGCGAGATCGGCGAGAGTATTTTCGGCGACTTCGTGAACAAGCAGCACGATGGTTTCATCGGGCACGCGGTCCTGGGTTCCTGGATCAACCTGGGGGCCATGACCACCTGCAGTGACCTCAAGAACAACTACGGACCCGTGCGAGTCGATCTGGGGGACGGCCCTGTGGATTCGGGCCGGCGTTTCGTCGGCCTGCTCGCCGGCGATCATGTCAAGACCGCTATCGGAACCCTCTTCAACACGGGGACGGTGGTGGGTTTCGGCACCAATGTCTTCGGCACCGGTATGCCACCCAAGCACCTGGGTTCATTCCGCTGGGGAGGCGGCAGTGATGCTCCTGCCTACGATGTGGTGCGAGCGCTGGAAGTGGCCGCCACGGTTGCCGGTCGCCGAAATTGCCGCCTGACAGACGCCCACGAGAACCTGTTCCGCCACCTCGCCGCGGAATCGGGCGAGTAGCCGGGGCCCGCCGTGGTAACCGTGCGAATTGCCGTGCCGAGAGAGATCCTGGAATAGCCATGAGAGTGTCAATGCTCCTGTTGATGCCTAGGTAACCCATTGATTAAAAGCAGATTGCCGTGGTACTGGTGGCAGGTTCAGAATGCCGCGAAGGGTGGCACGCCAGTTGCGGTACAGGGATCAAAATGTTCTCTGTGCCGTTCGTGATTGACTGGCCGGATCCCTCACCTGCGCTGTTGTGGGTTTCCAGGTTCAGTCACGCGGCGATTACGGGGGACATTTTTCTTGTTGGCAGGCGGCGTGGGGCATGCTAGAAATAGGGTTCGCAACAGTCCTCGTAAGTCCTGAGGAACAAACACGG
>QNDV01000580.1 GCA_003646045.1 bacterium | reverse complement strand
GGCTGGCGCAGAAGCTCGAATCGCTTCCGGCAGTGAAGGCAGCCGTGGTCAGTGGCGACCTTGGCTATACCAAGGCGCGGGAAGTCATCAAGGTGGTTACGCCGGCAACCCAAGGTGATTGGTTGGCGGTTGCTGCAGGCACCCGCGATCAGCTGGTGCATGAGGTGAAGAAGGCGCAGCGCGCTGCCAGGGTGGATCCCAACCAGGGCGAGTTGCTGCCTTGCGAACCAACAGTAGTGGCCGCGCGCGAACTCCCGGTCCGCTTCAGCCTGGAACTAACGCCGGAGCAGGAAGCCCGCCGCGCCGCCCTGGTGGAGCGCCTCCACAGATTGGGAGGGATCCCGACAGATCCGGCTGAACTGATGCTCGATGCTCTGGATGCACTGGTGGAGTCAAATGAAGGCCCCCGGGGACCACGCTCCGCTGGTCCATCGGTCCAAATCCACGTCCACGAAAACGCCGCCACCGGTCGCATGACAGTCCAAACCGACCACGGCGAACGCAACCTCAGCCCCGCCGAATCCTCCCGCCTCCACTGCGACGCCGTCATCTGCAAGCCAGGCGAACGCAACAAGTCCACCATCCCCCCATCAACCCGCCGCGAGGTACTCGCCCGCGACAACCACAAGTGCCAGTCCCCAGGCTGCAATCGCACAAGGTTCCTCGAAGTCCACCACGTCCAAGCACGGGCACTTGGCGGCACCAACCACCCCGACAACCTCACCACCCTCTGCTCCGCCTGCCATCGGCTTCAGCACGAAAGAGCACCTCATCCCGAGGTTCCACGAACCCGTCCCGTCGTGGGCCCGACCAGTCCATGAAACGCTGGCGGTCCGGGTTGTTTCGGCTACCTTTGGACCGTCCGTGTCACCACGTTATGAGATTCGGAGACCAACCTGATGCTGCCTGACAATCACCCTCTCCACGACCTCTCGCTGAAAGTCGCTGCCAGCGAGCGCCTGACACGTGATGACGGGCTGCGTCTGGCTGCCAGCTGTGATCTGCCGGCCCTGGGCATCATGGCCCACGCGGTGCGCGAGCGGATGCATGGTGACGCCGTCTACTACAACATCAACCGGCATCTGAATCCCACCAACGTCTGCTATGTGGGCTGCGAGTTGTGCGCCTATGGCGATGATCCCGACGCGCCCGATGCCTGGAGCTGGTCTCCCGAGGAATGTGTCGAGAAGGTGCGCCACGACTGGACCCCCGACGTGAGCGAGTTCCACATCGTGGGCGGCTTGCACCCGCGCTGGAAGTTCGGTGTGTACCTCGATATTCTCCGGGCGCTGAAAGAGGCCTTTCCAACGGTGCATTTGAAGGCCTTCACCATGGTGGAAATCGACTTCCTGGCCAGCATAGGGAAGATGTCGGTGGCCGAGACCATCGCCGCACTGCGGGATGCCGGTCTGGACAGTTGTCCCGGCGGTGGCGCCGAGATCTTCGACCCGGTGATCCGCGAGCAGATCGCATCCAAGAAAATGAGCGGCGAACGGTGGCTGGAGGTGACGGGGCTGGTCCACGACAGCGGCCTGAAGTCGAATTGCACCATGCTTTTCGGCCATATCGAGCAGCCCGAACACTGGGTTGACCATCTGGTGCAACTGCGTGAACAGCAGGACCGGACCGGTGGATTCCAGTGCTTCATCCCCCTGGCTTTCCATCCGGCCAATACCAAGTACGAGGACCTGACCGGTCCCGACCTGGCCACCAAGCTGAAGGTCACCGCCCTGAGTCGCCTGTTGCTGGACAACATCCCCCACGTGAAGGCCTACTGGGTGATGCTGGGTCGCGAGGTCGCCCAGGTGGCCCTGCGCTTCGGCGCCAACGACCTCGACGGCACCGTCATCGACGAGCGGGTGACCTTCATGGCTGGCGGCTCGGCGGGCAAGGGCATGACGGTGGATGATATCCGCAGCTTCATCCGCGGGGCGGGGTTGAGGCCCGTGCTGCGCGACACGCTCTATAACTCCCTGGAGACGGTGGGCTGAGGCCCCCGGGGGCCTTGCCGCATACCCGTACAAGTGTGAATATCCACGACATTCGATCCTGCCTGTAGTGGTGAGGCAACGCCTGGCGCGGCTTTGATTGCTTCGCTGTGATCCCCCAACATATTGCACACCTTGTAATTAAAAGAATCCAGTACTGCGTGCACAATCGGGGCACGGTCCCTGCCTGATGACGGTAACACCAACAACCCGTCCTCCAGGGAGCAGACATGACCACCACGAAACGCGCGTTGCTGATTGTAGTCCTGATGGTCTTCGCCACTTCGGCCCTGGCTGGTAACGCCCGCCATCGCAAGGGCATCTTCCTGGGCTTGAACGCCGGCTGGGGCAGCGCCAGCTTCCATTCGAAACTGGCCGGGACGACCATCTCCGAGGACGCCTTCCCCGGTGCCGCGGGGGGACTGCGTTTCGGCTATGCCTTCAGCAATTCCTTCGGGCTGAGTCTGGAGGGTGTGGGCTTCGGTTCCGGCGAGGGCGATACGAACTGGGGCCTGGCCTCGACATTCGTGACGGTGACCTGGTGGCC
>QNDV01000579.1 GCA_003646045.1 bacterium | reverse complement strand
TTCCTGGGCATGATCATCAACACTCCTACCATCAATTACTACAGTCACGGGACCTATCTGATCATGCCCCACGGCCACGCGGCCCTGTTGGGTGCGTTCGGTTATATCTCCCTGGCCTTCATGTACATGGTGACGCGCAGCAATGCCATGGCCAACGGACTGCAGTGGGATGAAAAGATGAGCCGACTCGGCTTCTGGCTGGTCACCGTGGGTGTGGTGTTGTACGCCATCCCCACCGGCATCATCGGTTTCCACCAGGCCGAAGTGGCCCATGACCTGGGTTACTGGGCCACCCGCCAGCGCGAAGCCTTGGTGGGTATGAAATCGGTGATGTGGTCACGGCTGCTGCCCGACGGTCTGATGATTCTCGGCGCCCTGGTGATCTTCCTTGATCTGGTGAAAAAGAGTTTCTTCCTGAAGAAGGAAGTCTAGGGCCTGTCTGAACGGTTGGTGGAGCGGGGGCCCTGCGGGGTCCCCGCTTTTGTGTGGTACCGAAGGCCCAGTTGGTGATCAAAGGACCCTACCCATGTCAGACCCCAAACGCGGCATACAAGAACTTGCCCGCCCCTGCACATCCTCGCTACGGCGATTCATGAATAATCCGGGCAAAACCCGATCAGGGGATCAGGGTGATGCTATCGATATGGATATCACGGTCCACGTCAGTCAGGTTGCTGCCACGGTCCGTAGCCACCGCCTCGATCCGGAGGATGATCTCCTGCACAATAGCCTGGTCCTTGACCAGTTCCATGGCCTTGGGACCCCAGTAATCCAGCATCTGATCCGCTGTTGATTCGCCGGCCAACGGGGCCTGGAACGGTATCCAGCGGCCAGCCTTCAGGTAGGTTTTCCTGCGGGCTTCATACCAATGCCAGTCGTCACCTGCCACCACGATCAAGCGGGCGGCCACGGATCGGCCCGGCAGGTTGTCATCCAGACGGATCCTGGCGGTGAGCATGCTGAATGAACTCAGATCCACCGGGCCTTCGAGCCTGATGCCGGTGGCGCACCAGTGCAGCCCGGGCCATGTGGTTTGCAAGTGCAGGGCCCTGCCGTCGTCCGTCGTTCCGGGTCTTGCCGCGACACCAACCGTGCTTGACCGGTACCGGTCCTTGAGCCCGAACCAGGCCGGGCAACTCCAGCCATCGGTGCCGGCTCCCTCGAATTCGAAGCATACTGCATGGGCATCGGGCTCCGGGCAGCGGGGCAGGTCGCGGTACCGGGGTGCATCACCCGCGGGGGATACGAGATCGCTCTGGGCGTTGACCGCTGGTACTGAAACAGCCGCTGAATATCCCAAGATCGCCAGGCACCAGAGACATCCGACCCCACTCCTAGTCATGGTTACCGGCCCGCCCGAAGGAACTGCGCAGGGACAACCACCCCACCCAGGTAAATCCCCACAGCGGCAGGATCAACAGGGGCGCCATGGACAACTGCCCGTTGCTGGCGGCGTAGATCATGGTAGCCAGCAGATAGGTGGCTATCAGCAGCTCGGCCAGCGTCGTGTTATCCACCCGGGCCCGGTACTTCTTGTCCCGCCAGGTGCTTTGAGTGCAGCCGATCCCCGCGTTGTTGGACAGGTCATATTTTGGTGTGCGGACAAACGGACTCGGGCGATTGAGTAGACCGCTGAGCACGGCCTTGGTGTTGATCAGCGACATACCCACCGCACACGCCATCAGGCCAGGCAGATACAGCAGCCGTTTTCGCCAGTCGCGGTAGATGTGGTGCTGGGCCATGGCATAGAACAACGGATAACTGAAAGCCCATATGATGAAGGTAGTGGCCCACAGGAAATAACGCTCGGCGGCTGGTACATTGGTGCGCAGAAACACCAGGGGACCGGCCAACAGGGACAGCACCAGCAGGACCGGGAATACGATATTGTGGGTGAGGTGGATGGTGCCCTCCAGCTTGACCTTCAAGCCCAGCTCGGGCCGGCGCCACAGATCGGGCAGGATCTTGCGCGCGGTCTGTATCGCTCCCTTTGTCCACCGGTACTGCTGGCTCTTGAGGCCGCGCACATCAGCGGGAATTTCGGCGGGGCAGACCACATCGTCGGCATAGATGAACCGCCAGCCCCGCATCTGGGCCCGGTAGGACAAATCCAGGTCCTCGGTGAGGGTGTCGGCCGACCAGTTGCCTGCGTCGATAATCGTTTCACGTCGCCACACGCCGGCGGTGCCGTTGAAGTTGATGAACAGACCGGCGGTGTTGCGAGCTGTGTGCTCCACGGCGAAGTGGGCGTCCAGACCAATGGCCAGGGCCCGGGTCAGGGCACTGGTACGATCATTAAGATGTCCCCAGCGGGTCTGCACGGCGCCTACATTCGATTGGTTGAAGCGCGGAATGACTCGTCGCAGGAAGTCGTCCGGGGGCACGAAATCCGCATCGAAGACGGCCAGGAACTCGCCCTTGGCCACGGCCAGCCCTTCCTTGAGGGCACCGGCCTTGAAGCCGGTTCTGTCGACGCGATGGATGATGCTGATATCCAGGCCGCGATTCCGCCAGTGGTCAGCCAGTTCCCGCGCCAGG
>QNDV01000578.1 GCA_003646045.1 bacterium | reverse complement strand
CGCATCTCCATCCACGACGTCAAGGATCTGCTGCACGCGGAGAATCTGGGCGACGTACTCATTGCCGACGATATCCGCGAGCCATGGGACGACCCGGTCCTGCGGCGTGACACCCTGGAGGACTGCCTGCTGCGCCTGGGCGAGCGGGACAGCGCCGATCTGCCCGTGCTCTACAGCGCGGAGGAACCGGTGCTGGTGGGAATCGTGCGGCGACAGGCCGTATTCGAGATCTACAATCGCGAGGTCTTGCACCGCCAGGATACGGGCATCAAGCTGATCACCGGCGAAGCGCGCATGCAGGACTGCGTCGAGTTGCCGGAGCAGTACAAGGTGCAGTTGCTGGTCCCGCCCGCGGACTGGTATGGCCGGTCCCTGCGCGAACTGGAACTCAGGCAGCAATACGGTATCTCGGTACTGGCGGTAAAACACCGCGACCTGCTGGGCGGCATGGGTAATCGCATGCCCACGGCCGACGAGCCCCTGGAGCACGGCGACCGTCTGATCATCGTGGGCGAAACCCAGGACCTGGAGCGTCTGCTGGTGGCCACCAAACCCGGGGCCTTCCCGAACAGGGAGAAATCATGAGCACTCCCGACTACCATGCTCGTCCCCGCCGCGAGATGCTGCGGTTCGTCCCCGCCGACGCGGGCAGCATCCTGGACATCGGGTGCGGCGCAGGTGCCTTCGGGGCCGGGCTGAAGGAGCGGCGACCTGAACCGGAAGTATGGGGCATCGAGGCCGAGCCCGAATCGGCACGGCGGGCCGCCGGGGTCCTCGACCGGGTGATCACGGGCCTGGCGCCGGCTGTCCTGGGCGACCTCGAGCAGCGTCGCTTCGACTGCGTCATCATGAACGATGTCATCGAACACGTGGTCGAGCCGCGGGAATTGCTGGTGGCAGTACGGTCCCACGTGGCGCCGGGAGGTTGCCTGGTGGCTTCGATTCCCAACATCCGGCATCACGCCACCGTGGCGGACCTCGCGTTGCGCGGCCGCTGGGACTACACTGACGAGGGGATTCTGGACCGGACGCACCTGCGCTTCTTTACCCGCTCGAGCATGGTTGAACTGCTGGAAGGATGTGGCTATCACGTGACCGGTGTCACGGGCATCAACCGCACGGGGGCACGGTCCTTTCGTCTGTTCAACCTGCTGACCGCCGGTCGGTTCAATGACATGGGCTACCTGCAGTTCGCCTGCATGGCCCGTCCCCGGGAGGAGACAGCACCTTGACCGTGACGCCGCGGGACATCATTACCGTGGACGTGGAGGAGTGGTTCCACGGGCACAACTACCTGGATCACGCACCGCCGGACACCTGGGACGATCTGGAACAACGGGTCGAGATCGGTACGGCCCGTTGCCTGGATCTGCTGGATCGGCACGAGGTGCGGGCCACGTTCTTCGTGCTGGGTTGGACTGCCGAGCGGCATCCCGACCTGGTGCGGGAGATAGCCCGCCGGGGCCACGAGATCGGCTGCCACAGCTATGCCCATCCCGAGCTTTTCAAACTTACCGCCGAGGAATTCCGGGCCGATTGCGGACGGGCCCTGGCCGCCCTGGTCGCCGCCGGTGTGGATGCCGTGGCGGGTTACCGGGCGCCCAGCTTCAGCCTGACGCCGCCGGTGCATTCCTACCTGCGGATTCTCGAGGAACTGGGGTTCCGTTACGACAGCTCCATCTTCCCCATTCGCCACCCCCGCTACGGCCAGCCGGCTTCACCGCGTACACCCTTCCTGCTGGGGCCCGATCCCGACGGGTTGCTCGAGATCCCCATGCCCACCTGGCGCTGTTGCGGCCAGAACCTGCCTTTCTCGGGGGGAGGGTACATGCGCCTGCTGCCCTGGCCGGCCTACTCCTTCCTGAGAAGAAGGGCACGGGCCCAGGGACAGCCCTGTGTGTTGTATGTCCATCCGTGGGAACTGGATGACTATCGCCCCGAGGTCGGGCTTTCGGCCGCTTCCAGCATGCGCAGCCAGGGCGGGCAGGATACCACCCTGCCCAAGCTGGAACGCCTGCTCGCGGCGGGGGATTTCGAGACCATGGGGGAGTATGCGCAGCGCTTGCGCGCTGTGGCGGCAGAGTTGCCGGTGCACCATCCAGCCTGATCCCGGGGTACCGGACACACGAAAGCGGATCCCTCGCCATGGATCCGCTTCCGCGCCGCTCACTCGTTCAGCTCGCCTGACCTGCCTTGGAAATGCCTGCGGGGGAATCCGCGTGGTGTTAATTCCAGGTCGTGATGCTATGCTACGCGGCGACGTGTGACGTGGTTCCAGTTTTTTTGCCGCGAGCCCGCGCCCCACAGCGGCGGGAAGGGACACGGATGTCCGAGTGGCGACAGGACCTACTGAGTGGACGCTGGGTGATCATGGCTCCCCATCGGCAGGAGCGACCCAACGAATTCGCCGGGGTACGCGCCGCACCCCTGCCCGGTGATACCTGCCCCTTCTGTCCCGGTCACGAGGAGCGGACCACTGCCGAATGCCTGGCGGTGGGCCGGGAGTCCTCTGACCCTGCCGACAGCCCCGGTTGGCGTCTG
>QNDV01000577.1 GCA_003646045.1 bacterium | reverse complement strand
GGATCACTGCGGTGAACGTGGGACCGGATCAGCCCCTGGTGGTGGAGTTTTCCGGTACGCCAAAAAATGCCACGGCACCCCTGCGGATCTCGATCGAGTCGACAGACCACACCCTGCGCCGATCCTTCACCCTCGGCGGCGCGGAGATGGAAAAACATCTGGGCGTTGTGCGCCTGAAACAGGTGGATTTCCCGGTGCCCGAATTCTGGCCCAACTCCTGGGCCCAGTCCCTGCCCGCCAAGCCCGTTCCCCTTGCCTCGGCTGAACTACCAGTCCGGGACAAGGACAGCGCCGGCTACAACATTCGCGTCCACGGCCGCTTCGTCTACGTACGTGACGGCACCACGGTTCTCGGCGCCGATGGTCTCACTGTCCACGTCTACGATGACGATCCCGTCTTCGACGACTACCTCGGTTACGGGGGCACCGACCCCTATGGACAGTTCGATTTTACCGTGTACTGGGACCCCCAACTGGGTGATGACGACCCTGACCTGAAGTTGGAATTCCACACCGAGAATTCCGAAGTCCTCGTGAAAGTGTGGTTCATGTTGACGCCATACCGTTTCGCAGTCGGTCCCTGGAACAACTTCACCGGCGACGATCTGGATGTCGGCATCGTGTCACCGTCGGATGAGGCCGACAACCGGATTCCCCACGTGCTGACCACCAACACGCGCATCTGGCGGTATGTCCACAGCCTTGGGCATGACACGCGATTCGTGAAGGTCCACTGGCCGGGTCCGGCAGAGGACGGGGCTTTCTATAACAGAGTGACGGAGACGATTCAGCTGGCTGGCGACAACTCCTGGGAAAGCGGCACGCAGGCCCATGAATTTGGTCATCACATCATGAACTGCCTGTCGAGTTTGCCCGAAATCGACTACTGCAATGACACCTGTGACCCCGACCCGCCGTCGGATTGCGGCCATTGCGTTTGGTGCGAAGAAGACGAGGCCATCGCCTGGTCCGAAGGATTCGCCGACTACACGGGGCACGCCATTCCCCGCACCTTCGACGCGTCCTACGGAACGCCGTGCCTCAACGAGTACAACATGAGCCGGCTGCGGGTCTGCTGGATAGACAGTCTCTGGGACGAGGCCCTGGACACCGAAGGTTTCACGGCGGCCGCCCTGGCCGATATCGATGACAACAGCTGGGACGATGACGCCCATACCCCCGGCTTCGACGACCGTATTGCTCTGGGCGGACAGGTCATTCTGGACGTGTTGCACGACGACCACGCCATGACCACCATGGCCTTCCTTCGTGACCTGATGGCACGTTTCCCCGACCAGACCGAAGACCTGTGGTGGACGGCCATGAACAGCGGCCTGAACCTGGATGCGGCCCCGCCGGACCAGGTCTTTCCTATCGTCTGCACCACCGGGCAGGCGCCGGATGTGCCTTCACCCAATCCCAACCTGGGTTTCTACTGGCCAAGGCCCGACGACGATGCCTCCGGCGTACGCGGCTACTCTTACATCCTGAGCGCCGATGCTCCGTTCCGGCCCTATGAGACCATGAGCCTCGACGGCGACAGTCTGGTCATGCTCACCGGCCTGGCGCCGGCCACATATTACTTCAACGTTCTGAGTGTGGACTGGGACGGCAACTGGAGCGTGGACTACACCACCAGCGGTCCCTATATCATCACCGAGCCCCAGCCGCGAAATCTGACCTTCGAGGCGCCGACCGGCTGGGATTTCTATGTCATTCCGCGCAACACGCCGGACGTCACGATCAACGACTGCCCCATGCCGCCGACCCTCGACGGCATGCAGCCCACCTACTGGAACCTGGCCGGCCGCAATGAAGGCGATCTCGGGACCGGTGCCCATCTGTACACGGCGTTGGATCTGGACGGTGTCGAGCTGGATCGTTTCAACTGGGGCGACACCCCCGGCTGGAGCCCTTTCATGGTCATGAATGACGGCCCGGAGACCGTGCTGGGCGGACTGCATACCTTCACCGGTCGTTTGGATCCCGACGATCTGATTTCCGAAACCGATGAGAACGACAACGCCATCGGCAAGCAATTCGCCTGGCGGCCACCGACCGCCACCCCGGAGATCGTCTACTACTCGGCCTTCGCCATTCCCGACCCCACCGGCGGCTGGGATTCAGTCAGCGACATGTTCAAATTCTACAACTGCCGCGGCTTGAACTTCACCTCCTCCGGTTGGTGGAACGCCATGGTCCTGTGGGCCAACAACCCGGCGACGGATTACGATCTGCGACTGCACGAGATGAATGAGAACGCCATGGGCGGCTACCTGCTGACCGAGGAATCATCCAACCAGCCGGCCGGCTGGGCCGATGCCGTTCTTGTTAACCGCAACCAACTGGGCAGCCTGTCCTGGGATGCTTCCATCGTCAATCTGTCCGGGCATTCGGGTTCGCTGCATTACCAGCACGTCATCAGCCAACAGGTGGCATACGGCGATTCCCTGACCGAGATCATGGGAGACCAGCAGTATGTCCTGCTGCGCGAGTTCGAAGTGGAATTCCTGGAGGAAGGTTTTCTGAGCCTGGACTTGT
>QNDV01000576.1 GCA_003646045.1 bacterium | reverse complement strand
TGGACCCGGCCGATTGGTACACCCTGATCCATGCCACCGAGACCCGGGCCGTGAATACCATCCGCCACTTGCCGGCCAGCGTGGGCATGGCGGCATACGATACCGAATAGTACCCGTGCAGATCATAAGAGTAATATTTATTTATTGACAGTCGTGGCAGTTGACCTACGTTGCTTGTCGCATTCCACGTGACAGGTTACCGGTACCTAATTTGAAAGGATTCGGGCATGGCGAAGAAGATGAAAAATGTCCTGACGGAAATGACGACAGCCCAACTCAAGCGACTGTTGGTGGCCCGTGAGCGGATCGACGTGCTGGAAGCCGGCAAGGCGCGGCTGCTCAAGGAACTGGCCGGCATAGAAAAGGAACTGGCGAAACTCGTCTCCGGCGCGCCCCTTCGTGGCCGTCCTGCCGGCCGCAAGCCCGGGCCGAAAAAGAAGCCCGGACCCAAGAAGAAGACCGGGAAGAAGACCACCAGGAAGAAGACTGCGGGCAGGAAGGTCGTGAGGAAGAAGACATCCGGCAAGGCGGCGGCCGGAAGCCGTGTGCCGCTGGAGGATGTGATCGTGGCCGTGCTGAAGAAGTCGGGTGGCAGCATGAGCTTCAAGGAGATCCATGCCGCCATCGTGGATGGGAAGTTGTATAAGAGCAAGGCGACCCGGTTCGACAATGTGCTCAGGCGGACACTTTCCACCAGCGGCAAGATCAAGCGGGTGGGGCGCGGTATATACGCGGCTGCATGACGGATCATTGTCAGGGATGGAATTACGGGGCGCCCCTTGGGGCGCCTCGTGCCTTGATGGAGGTATGCCGATCCCGACGTACCATTGTCCGACGGATCAACCGGGAGGCCAACGCATGGGACGCCCACCGAGGATGTGTAGGTGCAGGTGGTCTACGGTCTGTCCGCCGTGGTCCCCGCTGTTGATCACGAAGCGGTAGCCCTGGTGGGCCAGACCCTCGTCCGCGGCGATGCGCGTGGCAGTCAGCAACAGGCGCCCCATCATGTCGGCGTCCTGGTCGCCGAGAGTCGAGAGGGCCGGTACGTGGCGATGCGGAATGACCAGGATATGGGAAGGCGCCTTGGGGTCGATGTCGCGAAAGGCGAGGAATTCGCTGTCGCGGTGGACCTCGGTGCAGGGAATTTCACCGGCGACGATGTCACAGAACAGGCAGGTGCCCATGGCGGTCCTTTCGGTTGGGGCGCGAAATGTTTACCGGCGCCCGGCGAAGCTAGCACAGGGGAGCATGTCTTCTCAAGGAGCGGCCCATGAGTGATGCGCCGTCCATCCTGGTGGTGGGTTACAACGCGTGGGATGTGAGTGTGGTCCTGGCGGCGCCGCCGGCACCGGACACCAAGCTCGAGGTCCCACCGATCCGTATGGGTGGTGGCGGTCCCGGTGCCACCGCTGCGTTCGCCCTGGCGCGGCTCGGGGCCCGGGTCCGGTTGCTCAGCCCCTTGACCGGTGACGAAGCCGGGCGTATGCAGGCGAAGGAACTCGAGGCGGCGGGAGTCGATATCTCGCTTTGTCCCGTCCACGCCGATCAGTCCAGTGCCATGGCGGTAATCCTGGTCGACCCCGCCAGCGGCGAGCGGATGATACTCTGGTCCCGGGGTTCGGTACCTTGCCTGCCGGCCCCGGACGACCCGGAAACCCTGCTGGCGGACACGGATCTCCTCTACGTCGATGGTCACGAGCCGACGGCCTCCCTGTCCCTGGCCGCTGCTGCCGCTGGCTGCGGGATACCCGTGGTCATGGATGCCGGCTCGGTGCGCGCAGGGTCCGCCGAACTGGTTGCCGCCTGTACCGATGTCATATCGTCACGCCATTTCGCGCCGGACCTTACGGGGCTGCATGATCCGGTGGCCGCCTTGCGCGCCCTGCGAGATCTCGGTCCCCGCAGGGTGGCGCTTACCGCCGGTGCCGATGGCGTATTGGCCCTCGTGGACGATCGCTGCGTGGGGGTGCCTGCCTTCGCCGTGGCGACCGTGGACACCACCGGTGCGGGGGACGCCTTCCACGGCGGCTACGCCTTCGCGCGCGCGGAGGGTCGCGACTTCGTGGCCTGCCTGCGCTTCGGTGCGGCCACGGCGGCGCTCAAGTGCCGGGCCCTGGGAGGGCGTCCTGCCCTGCCTTCGCGCAGCGAAGTCGATGACCTGTTGCGGGATGACATTCGGCGCCCACTAGGCGGTATAGTTTCCGGGGCGATAGAAAAGTGAAATTTCGCTTTTCTTTCGCTGCTTCGCCACCTATTCTCCCCAGTGACGACCATTGTTGAACGCCGTACCCCTGCAGGAGGCCGACCATGGGTTTGACGCCGCGCCAAGCCGAAATTCTTGCCTACGTGACCAAATACTGTGAAGAGCACGGATACGCGCCAACCCTGCAGGAAGTGGGGAAACACATGGGACTGTCCAGTGTGGCCACGGTGCACAAGCACGTGGGCCAACTGGTGGCCAAGGGATATCTCAAACGGGCCCGACCCAATGCCAGCCGTGACCTGGAAGTGGTCCCGCGCGCAGAGCAGGGGGCGCGACAGGTTA
>QNDV01000575.1 GCA_003646045.1 bacterium | reverse complement strand
GGCGTGACAGGCCGGCATTCTAACCAGCTGAACTACCGGTCCGTACTTGGTGGGTGCTGAGGGAGTCGAACCCCCGACATTCGCCTTGTAAGGGCGACGCTCTACCAGCTGAGCTAAGCACCCAGTCTTCACAAAGATGCCCAAAACGTACTGAGCAGCCCTGCGAAGGCGCGCTAGTTTACTGCATCTTTTAAGGCTTTACCAGGCTTAAATGCAGGAACTTTTGCAGCTGCAATTTGAATCTCTGCGCCAGTCTGAGGGTTGCGTCCTGTGCGTGCTGCACGGTCACGTACCAGAAATGTTCCGAAGCCGACAACACCAACTTGCTCGCCTTTTGCAAGCGTAGAAGTGATTGTGCCAAGTACTGAGTCAACTGCACGTGCAGCGTCTGCTTTAGTCATACCTGTTGATTCTGCAACAGCATCTGTAAGTTCTGTTTTATTCATTGAATACTCCCATGTTCAGGTGATTTTTTATAATAGACAAACGATGTAGAAGTTATTTTTATTATCGGTTCCCAATCAAGATTATCAGGAACCAAGCAAAGGTTACTACCAAAGATTTGCTAAGCGGGATTTATACAGTGAGTTACTCAGTGTGTCAACGCCAAACCTGCAAAAACACTGGTATTTCAGCGATTTTTGCAAATAAAAAAGCCAACGCATTGATAAATGCGTTGGCCGGCTTAGAGTTAAAGAATAGAAGTATTTGCTAAAATAATTATGAGTTATTTGTAGCAGATATTGCCTTACCAGTTCCAGTTCAAAAACTAGTGTCGTAAGGTGGCTTCTGTTTTTTTATTTTTTTCTGAACTTGAAGACTTTTCACCATCTTTATCAGCGTCTTTTAATGGTTCAGGCATTTCTGTTAATGCGAGTTCCAGCACTTCATCAATCCAGCGTACGGGTTTAATATCCAGTTTGCTTAAAATATTTTTAGGAATCTCCACCAGATCTTTCTCATTTTCATGGGGGATTAAAACAGTTTTGATTCCAGCCCGATGTGCGGCCAGTAATTTTTCTTTCAGACCACCGATGGGCAGCACTTCGCCACGCAAGGTTATCTCACCCGTCATCGCAACGTTTGCCTTCACCGGTTTTTTAGTGATCGATGAAGCTAACGCAGTACACATGCCAACACCGGCACTTGGGCCATCTTTTGGCGTTGCACCCTCAGGTACATGCACGTGGATATCGATACTTTCCTGAAAATCAGGCTTTAAACCCAGCGTTGCTGCACGGCTGCGAATAACGGTCATCGCTGCCTGGATAGATTCCTGCATCACATCACCAAGCTGACCGGTATATGAAAGCTTGCCTTTGCCTCGCATCACAGCCGACTCGATAGTCAGTAATTCACCGCCAACTTCTGTCCATGCCAGACCATTGACCTGACCGATCTGATCATTGTCTTCGGCAACACCGTAACGGAAACGCCTGACACCGAGATATTTTTCCAGTGTTTTCGGCGTTACCTTGGTAACGGAGTCTTTTTTCGTTTTGCTGAGCACAACTTCCTTAACAACTTTACGGCAGATCTTTGCTATCTCACGCTCGATACTGCGCACACCTGCTTCACGGGTGTAATAACGGACAACATCTCGTAACGCGGCATCTGTCACTAGCAGCTCGCCTTCTTTTAAGCCGTTATTTTTCAGCTGCTTCGGTAATAAATAATTTTTTGCAATCTCTACTTTTTCGTCTTCAGTATAGCCAGGCAGACGGATCACTTCCATACGATCCAGCAACGGACCGGGAATATTCATCGTGTTTGCAGTGGCGACGAACATGACATCTGACAGATCAAAATCAACTTCCAGGTAATGATCGGCAAAGGTATGGTTTTGCTCAGGGTCTAATACCTCGAGCAATGCCGACGCAGGATCACCACGAAAATCAGCCGCCATCTTGTCGATCTCATCGAGCAGGAACAGCGGGTTACGCGTACCTACCTTGCTCAGGTTCTGAATGATTTTGCCGGGTAAGGAACCGATATAAGTACGGCGGTGACCACGGATCTCAGACTCATCACGTACACCACCCAGTGCCATACGGGTATATTTACGATTAGTCGCCCTGGCGATAGAACGCCCTAACGAGGTCTTACCAACACCTGGAGGACCAACCAGACATAAGATTGGGCCTTTTAGTTTCTTCACCCGCTGTTGCACAGCAAGATATTCCAGGATGCGTTCTTTCACTTTATCCAGACCGTAGTGGTCTTCATTCAGCACCGCTTCGGCACCGGCAAGATCATTTCGAATCTTCGATTTTTTCTTCCACGGGCAGTCGACCAACCAGTCGATGTAGTTACGCACGACTGTCGCTTCAGCCGACATCGGTGACATCATTTTCAGCTTGTTTAATTCACTGTCTGCCTTTTTCCTGGCTTCTTTGCTCATGCCGGATTTTTCGATCTTCTGCTCCAGCTCTTCGACTTCATTAGGTGCATCTTCCATATCACCTAACTCTTTCTGAATGGCTTTCATCTGCTCATTCAGATAATACTCACGCTGGCTTTTTTCCATCTGCTGCTTGACGCGGCC
>QNDV01000574.1 GCA_003646045.1 bacterium | reverse complement strand
TGTCTTTTCAGCAATCTTGGTGCTATTTTTATCCTTAAAACCATGTCGCGCGGCCTGACACACACCGGTAAGAAGCGCGTGAACCCATGCCGAGCCATCGGCACTACGCAATTCCACCGTCTGACGCCCATCGCTGAAATGATATTCCGCTTTTTCCTGTGGATTGATCTTAGAAGCGAGATTATCCATGCCATGCCAACCCAGGGGAACACGGATCAGTGCGGATCGATTGAGATCGCTCCAGCATATCTTGGTGGGTGCTTCCTGGTTGGGTACCAGTCGCAGATAGGATGAAGCAACGGTATTGCCGAAAACGGATAGAGAACGGGCAAAAGTTACAATACCGCCGATAAACTTCATAGACTCTTTCGATAACTTGCCATCGCTGCCAACCATGATATTTTTATTGTTTTTTCTGATCTCAAAATGAAAATGAAGTCCGTTACCGGCAATGCCCTCTTCAATTTTAGGGGTAAAAGTAGCGAGCACATTATTGCGAAAAGCGATATTGCGAATGAGCCATTTGCCAATGACAATATCATCGGCCATCTGGTCAATGGGTTTGGGGAGATATTCAATTTCAAACTGTTCCGCCCGTTTACCGGCAATCTCCGGCAGGTAACTGCGCACGGTTTCTATCAGGCCCACTTCAGCGTGACCGTACTTCACCTGACCTGAAATACGGGTGATTTCCTCGAGCATTTCGGTATTGAGCCAGGAAAACTTTATAAATGGATTGGACTGGTGATATCCGGCTTGCTTAGCTGCCGGAAAAAGAATATTCTGCACTTCACCGATGAGAAAAAACTCAAGTTCACCCAGAGCATAGAGTTCCAGTCCGGTCTCCTCGCGGAAGAGCTGATAACTCTTATGCAGGGCATTATCCGGAGTATAATCGGCCAGTTCACCTTCTTTGGTAAAAAAGCGGCAGATAAAATCCAGACTTTTATCCACAAAGGGATTGAGAAAAGCCGTACTGTAAACAGGCACCACATAGAGATCGGATCCGGAAGTATCCACCAGGCCTTTAAAGAGGCTGGAGCCATCTGCCCTTTCGCCGGCCGCCAGAAGTTTTTCCGCTTCTGCCAGTGAATTCAGAGGTAAGAGCAGATCCTTGAGTTTTCCGTCTATTCCGGTATAATGAAATGTGAAAAACTTGATCTCTTCCTCCCGGACAAATTTCATGATATCCGCACGGGTAAACCAGTCTCTCTGTTTATTCAGTTTTTTTTCTACGGGTGAGCGCAGGGCTAAAAAATCATTCATTGAATACTCCTGATGGCAATTGCTAATTAAGGGTACTAAATGTAGTGAATATTATAGTGGGAGTTATAGTCTAAAAAAAAATATTCGTGCGGTTCATATCCATTACTCCCTAATGTCATTCTGGCAATCTCTTAGCCAGAATCTATCTTTTTGTGGATACCCGATCCTTCGGCGAGCCTGTCCTGAGTTTATCGAAGGGCCTAGGAGAACATTAGGGTATGACGATTGTCTTTCATCCCTACTTGCCGTCATTCCCGAAATCTTTCATCGGGAATCCATTTTCACTCGCTGCCAACCGATAGAAACCCGACAAAGATAAAAAACCGAATAAAGAACCCGCTTCGGCATGACAGGTATCGATTAAGCCGACTTCGCTACTTCGACCCTTCTTCGCACAACGGAGGTGTGCTTCGGCGAGCCTGTCCTGAGTTTATCGAAGGGCTCAGGAAACATTCGGGTATGACGAGTATGGTTTCAAACAGATGCAGAAACAATACCTATCCTCGTAAAGGAAGCACCACATTTTCGTTTATGAATCCTCTACAAGGATTTCCCGTTTAGGGTTGATACATTTACAATAATTAAACCTCTACAAGGTTTAATTACCTGCGGAGATAATACTAATTATCCTCGTAGAGGATAAATTATTGTATCATGCGGGATAAACAAACAGCACATCCTCGTAGAGGATGCATTGTGTTTATAATGGTGGTATCGCAATAAGTTTCCCTCGGAACAGGTAGGCTTTTTCCTTTTAACTTTTTCCTTAAGAATTCAGACCAAACACAAAAAGCGCGGTGGAGAGAAGCAACAACAGGGGGAACAACTGAATAACTTTTTCTTCGGGTATAAAATCGGCACCGGCTTTGAGAACAGCCAACAGCAGCCCCGCCAGCCCGACCACCGCTCCGCCGATGCCCACCAAGGCAAATGAAGGAGCTGTAACGCCGGATAAGCTAAGCCATAGAGGTAATATAAATATGACCAGACCGGCAATGCCGTGAGTAATCGCCAGCCAGATGATGGGTAGTTTTCCCGAACTGAACATTCGCGTCAATTGGATACCGGATAGGCCGATAAGGGCTAAAGTGAGATAGGCATAATGGTACTGCGGCAGATATAAAGTGATGATAGCCAGCGACATACTCAAAGGTATCAATGCCGCCACCACCACCACAGCGGTATTTTTCAGAATATCAAAACCGAAGAGGATCAACAACAAACAGGAGAGGATCAGTACCCCGAAAGCGATGGTGAAATAGAGCATGGGCCAGAAATCCATGC
>QNDV01000573.1 GCA_003646045.1 bacterium | reverse complement strand
TGATGGTCCTCTTCATCTTCGTGATCATGATGCTGGAGGGACCGGTCCTCGAGGGCGAAGTGAAAAGACCGCGCTTCTGGGTGCAGCTGGCCGCAGTCGTGCCGGCTCTGGTCATCCTGTCGGCGGCGATGGTCTGGGTGCGACAAGCCAGCTTGCCGGCCTTTACAACCATCTTGCCCGAGGGCTTTGGCCAGCCGCTGCAAATGGCGCAGTTGCTCCTGGGCGACTACCTGTTCGCCTTCGAACTCATCTCCATCATCTTGCTGGTGGCCCTCATCGGCGCGCTGGCGCTGGGGCGGAACGAGAGGAAGCTGCCGTGGAAGTAGGGCTGAATCACTACTTGGTCCTCGCGGCCGTCGTCTTCTTGACCGGGATGGTGGGTTTCGTGATTCGTCGCAACACCATCATCATGTTGATGTGCGTGGAGCTCATGCTCGGCGGCGCCAACATCGTGTTCGCTGCATTCAGTCGAGAGCTCGGCCAGGCGGCCGGGCACGTGTTCGTATTGATGAACTTCGCTGTCGCCGCCGCCGAGGTGGCCATCGGTCTGGCAATCCTGGTGGAGATCTTCCGCCGTCGCCGCACCGTGGACGCGGACGACCTGACCACGCTCATGGAGTAGGATTGTGATCGAGACTTCACTACGCTGGATCGTGCTGGTTCCCCTCTTCGGGGCGGTAATCAACGGCTTGTTGAATCGACGCCTGCCCCGACAGGTGGCCGGTTTGCTGGGCTGTGCCACCGTCGGCGTCAGCTTGCTGCTGTCGATCAAGGCGGTGATCCGGTTGGCCGGGATGCCGGCTGCCGATCGCCTACTCACCGATACGGTGACCAGTTGGTTCTCTTTCGGGGAACTGCACGTGGACATCGGCTTCATGCTGGATCCGCTATCGGCGGTGATGATCCTGGTGGTCACCGGTGTGGGCTTCCTGATTCACGTCTACAGCCTCGGCTACATGTCCCACGACAAGGGTCTGCCGCGGTTCTTCGCCTACATGAACCTCTTCATCTTCGCCATGCTGTTACTGGTGCTGGGTGAGAATCTGCCGCTGCTTTTCGTGGGTTGGGAGGGCGTCGGTCTTTGCAGCTACCTGCTGATCGGCTTCTGGTTCGATGACGACGCCAATGCCAATGCCGGCCGCAAGGCTTTCATAACCAACCGGGTGGGCGACTTCGGCGCACTCTTGGCCATGTTGGTGGTGGGCGTGGCCTTGCTGCCTCACCTGGCCGACGGCGAGGGGCTGTTCAGCTTCGCCGTCATGAAGCACCACGCGACTGCGCTCTCGGGTGTGGCCACCGCCGCGGCGTTGCTGCTTTTCCTGGGTGTGACCGGCAAGTCAGCCCAGATTCCGCTCTACATCTGGCTGCCCGACGCCATGGCCGGCCCCACACCGGTGTCCGCTCTGATCCATGCCGCCACCATGGTCACCGCCGGTGTGTACCTCATGGCGCGGATGAGTTTTCTCTTCGTGCTCAGCCCGGTGGCCATGGGCATCGTGGCCGGGGTCGGCATCGCCACGGCGATCGTTGCGGCGACCATTGCCCTGGCGCAGACGGACATCAAGAAGGTGCTGGCCTATTCCACGGTCAGCCAGCTCGGATACATGGTGGCGGCCTGCGGTGTGGGTGCCTTCGCCATCGGGATTTTCCACGTCATGACCCACGCTTTCTTCAAGGCCCTGCTCTTCCTCGGTGCCGGCTCGGTGATCCATTCCATGAGCAACGAGCAGGACATGCGCGAGATGGGGGGACTGCGCAAGAAGATGCCCATCACCTGGATCACCATGCTGCTGGCCACACTGGCCATTGCGGGCGTTTTCCCCCTGGCGGGCTTCTTCTCCAAGGACGAAATCCTCTTCGAGGCATTCTTGTCCGCTGATGGCGGTTTCCCCTGGGTCTGGGCCATCGGACTGTTGACGGCGGGGCTCACGGCTTTCTACATGATGCGTCTCATCGTGCTGACCTTCCTGGGTAAGAACCGCGCCAGCGCCGAGGTCCAGTCGCACCTCCATGAGTCCCCGGCAACCATGACCATGCCGCTGGTGGTCCTGGCGGTGTTGTCGGTGGTCGGGGGTTGGATCGGGATTCCCCATGCCATGGGGGGCAACGCCTGGTTGATGGAGTGGTTGGCTCCAGTGTTCGCCAGTGGGCACGGCGCTGCGCATGATGGCGGTCACGGGCCCGCCAATCTCGCCTTGATCCTGGCAGCGGTTTCCACGTTGGTGGCCCTGAGCGGCCTGGGCCTGGGCTGGTTCATCTACAACAAGCGTCCGAACGCGGTTGCGCAGGCGCGAGACTGGCTGGGCGGGCTGCCAAATCGCGTGCTTAGCAACAAATACTACGTGGATGAATTCTACGGCAAGGTGATCTACCGCCCCCTGGAGAAGCTGGCCGACGTGGTCTGTTTCCGCTGGATCGATCGGGGGCTCATTGACGGTCTGCTGGTCAGCGGCATGGCCGTGGTGACGTTGCTTTCGGCCTCGTTACTGCGACTGTTTCAGAACGGCATGGTCCGTTTCTACGCCTGGGTTTTCGTGCTGGGCGTCACGATTT
>QNDV01000572.1 GCA_003646045.1 bacterium | reverse complement strand
GTTGAGCCGATCGGCATGATAGACGGTATAGAGACTGGCCGCCAGGCAGACCAGGGCGCCGACCACGTCCGCAACGGTGGGCCGCTGCCGGTTGGAGCGGGCCGTGGCCGGGTAGAGCAGAAAGATCACCGGTAGCAGCAAGGCCAGGTGTATCCCCCGGAAAATGCGCGGCTCGGGTGAACCGAAGCCGGAAGCATAGTAGTGGAACAGCCCGGCGCCGATGGCCACGAGGTAGATGGGCACCATCCAGCGGTTGCTTAGTTTACGCATGAGCGACGAGAGAAGGTATGCGTCAGGGTGTCAGTTGACCGGCGCTCGGCCTCTGCGGGTGTCCGCCGCCGGCACCGGTCCTTCCCGGCGGCGGACACCGTCATCGACTACTGGAGCACCCCGGCCTCGCGGTAGTAGCGCTCGGCGCCCGGATGAAGCGGAACGCCGCAGCCGGTGGGGCCGTCCTTGACTTCATAGGTGGCCAGGCTGGCGTGGATCTGATGGACCTTGTCCAGGTTTTCGTTGAAGATCTTGGTGATTTGGTAGGCCAGTTCTTCGGGCATGTCCTGGTGAACGGTGATCACCGATCCGCTCTTGGCGGTGCGCACCGGCGTGGTGTTGGCAGCCTTGGGATAAGTGCCCACCGGAATTTCGCCGGGCACGATGCCGAACTGGTCAAGGTAATGCAGGACCATGTCGGAAAAATGGACCAGCTTGAGGTCCCGGCCCACCGAGGCCTCGGTTACCGCCGCGCCGGGCAGGGCCAGGAAGGTGAAGACGCCGTCGACATTCTTGTCCTTGAACTGGTTGGCCTGGAATGAGTAGTTGCCCCGGGCGAAGTGAAACCCCTTGTCACTCAGGGTGTTAAAAGTCTCCCCGTAGGCGGCCAGGATCTGTTCGAAGACCCAGGCTTCGGAGCTTCCCGCCTGGCTGAGGGCCATGCGGAACTTGGGTTGGGCAAAGAACTGATCCGTGTCGTCAACGGGAATCTCCGCCCCCACGTACAGGTGGAAAAAGTTCATGCTCATACCGCCGGCCAGGGCCCGCAGCTCGGTGAGCGGCTTTTCGAAGGGGGCCATCCCCTTGTAGGCCGCGGCGTTCATGAAAGGCAGGCCCCAGCCTATTTCCGCGCTCTTGTTGGCCACCAGGGCCGGGTTCTGGACCCCACCACCGGGGATGACCTTGATGACGATATCCGGGTTGGCCTGGTTGACCACCGTGGCGATGCCGCCGGCCATGCCGTACCAGCCGCCGCCGGCGCCGCCTGCGGTCCAGGTGAGGGTCACTTGGTCGGCGGCCTGCAGGGGCAGAGCCGTGATAAACAGAACCAGTCCCGCCAATGTCAACCTCGAAAGAAATCGCGCCATGGTCCGTCCTCCTTCTTGTTGTTGTGGGATAATGAAGCAGATGGTGGCAGAGACGATCGCTTCAGGCCTCGAACGCGGCGGCCGTACCGTGGGGCCTGCCCGTTGCCTCCGGGCGCGGCATTGCTTGCGGCAGAGTGATAGGCTCATTACAAACCGCACAGGCCGGTGTCAAGGAGTTTGTCGGACGGCCAACGCCCGGGGCGGCTTGAGCGCATCGGAGCGATGACAGCGGCGGGTGGAAAACAGGCCCGGTAACCATGGGACGCCAAGGGTCAGGCCAGAATCCGCGCCAGGGCGTCGAGCCCGGTGTCCACCAGGGCCAAATCGGCCTGGGTGCCCATGTGCCCGATGCGGAAGACCCCGCCGGCCAGGGGGCCGATGGATCCGCCCATGACCACGCCTTCGGCGCGCAATCGGCGGTCGAGATCATCCCATGAAACGGCATCCGGAACCCGGACGGCCGTCACGGTGGGGGCGCAATCCGCCTCGTGGCGAGGAAAGAGGCAAAGGCCCATTTGCCGGAGCCGGTGGCGGGTATGGGCGGCCACCTCTGCGTGGTCCTGGATCACCGATGCCAGGCCAAGGGACAGGATGCGGTCGCAGGCCGCCTCGAGACCGGCGATGGCCTGCCAGCAGGGGGTGTAGGGAAACCAGCGGCGGTCCAGGGCCTCGCGGAACGGTGCCAGCGCGTCGTATCCCTGGTATCCCGTTTTATCGATTTCCTCCCAGGCCCGGTCGCTCACCGCCACCATCCCCAATCCCGGCGGGGCGGAGAGGCATTTTTGGGATCCCACCAGGCACAAGTCGATACCCCAGGCGTCGGTGGCCAGCTCCGCCCCGCCCGCGGCGGCCACGGCGTCCACGTAAAAAAGGGGGACACCGAGCGCCCGCACCGCCTCACCCACCTTTGCCACCGGGTTCACGACGCCCGAGGGGGTCTCCACGTGGACCATGGTGACCATCTTGGGACGAAACGTCTCGATGGCCGCCCAAACCTGCTCCGCATCGGCAGCCTCGTCGTGTCCGAAGCCCACCACCGTGACCTCGGCCGTGATAGTCCGGGCCATCTCCGCGATCTTGTTTTTTAATGCCCCCGCGGCCACCGAGAGGACCCGATCTCCGGGAGAGAGCGTGCTTTTGAGGGCCCCCCAGAGGGCCACCATGGCTTCTCCGCTCATGATGGCGATGCGGTTGCG
>QNDV01000571.1 GCA_003646045.1 bacterium | reverse complement strand
GATCGCCGGTACCGTTGCGCCGGGTCGCGATTGGGCTACCTTGTGGGTTCGATATTGATACCCATTGTCATTGGATGCTGGCATCATCAAATGATGACTGCTGTCAGCCCACAAGGAGCCCGCGACCATGCTCAAGTTCCCCGCCCCCTTTCCCGACGCCATCTTCGTCTGCACCTTCGAACGGCCCGCAGGCCATCCCAAGCCCTGTTGTGGCAAGCGCGGGGGCCCGGAGTTGCGTCAGCAATTGAAGCAGATGGTGGAGGAGCGCGGCCTCATGGGGCAGGTCAGGATCTTCCAGTCCGGCTGTATCGGCGGGTGCGAGCAGGGGCCCATGGCAGTGCGTTACCCCAAGGGCGAGTTGATGATGGGGATCACCCCCGATGATCTGGGCGATATCCTGGACAGCATGGCCGACGGGGCTGACGGTCAGGGATAGCGGTCAGTTGAACGGATTGGGATGGGGCAGGCCCAGTTCGAATTCCGGCTCTGGATCAATAACATCCGCCGCTTTCAGGATCACCGCATTTTCCGCCGGCGCCGGCGGTATTCCACCCGTCCAGACCAGTTCCAGCAATTGCGCTCCTGCCTCCACCGCTCGTTCGTAGACTTCCAGGTTCCGGTCACCGTCTTCCAGGAAGATGCGCATGTCCGAGGTCAGAACCAGGGGGCCGATGGGCAGGCCGTTCTCGTCCGTGGCCATCATGGCCGGGCGGTCGTAGAAGTGGGGAAAGTGGCGGCGATCCGTCAGTACCGCTTTGCCGTCGGCGTCGGTCGTTGCCACCGGTACGTAGAAGGCGGTCATCAGGATATCCCTCGTGTCCTCGAACAGGGTAACTCCCGCGTTGTCCCGTGCCACATAGCGGAATGTGTAGCGTCCACCGGGCAGATGTGTGCCTTCGCCATCCCGGGCGTCCCAGGCAATATTGAAGACGCCTGCCGCAAGCGGGTTGTCGGCAAGGATCCGCACCGTATTGCCTTCGATGTCCTCGACGGTCAACGTAGCGTGGCAGGCCACCTCATGCGTAAACTGAATGGTTGTCAGTGCGGCAATCCCCGCTTTCCATTGCAGGTAGGGATTGTCATTGAACAGGCTCAGCTTGAGACCGGCCACGGGATCACCGGCCGTGTCACGCACCTGAAAAGTCACCTTGAAGGTCTCAACCGGTGTCGCCGGATCGTCGTCCGAACAGGCAGACACCGTCAGCAGCAAAAGGACGAGCGAAAGACAGACAAGGCGTTTCATGGCTATTCCCGGGGCCGTAACGGCTAGTTGAAAGGGTTTGGATACGGGTGCGCCAGTTCGAACTCTATGGGCGGTACGTCGACATCCCCCCGCGTCGGGCCAAACCCGGTCCCGGGGGCGGGCGAGGCCGTTGCCACCTGGGGATCCCAGACCATGTCCACGATTCCGCCACCGGACGGGATCTGCACCCGACTCGTCACGGTCGCGGTCTGTGGATCGTCCATGAGCCGGAAGATCATGTCCTCGGTGAGGATCAGGGAACCCATGATCTCACCGTTCTCGTTGGTCGCCGCCATGGCCGGCCGCTCGTATAGATGGGGAAAGAGGCGCCGGTCGTTCAAGACCAGTTGGCCGTTTTCGTCGGTCGTGCCCACCGAGGCGCTGAAGGTGGCCATGAGCATATCCCTGGTCTGTTCCTGGCTGATCAGGCCCTGATCATCCCACTGTGTAATATGTGCGGTATACCTGCCGGAGGGTTGGTGGATACCCTCGGTGTTCCGACCGGCCCACTGTACAGCGTGGGTACCGACAGACATCATTCCGTCCACCAGGGTGGCGACGGGTTCGCCCTCGATGTCCTCGATTATCAGCCTGGTGCGTCCCTCCTGCGGCTGAGTCCAGCGGATGGCCACCGCGGCCTTGCCTCCCATCTTGTCCGGGAAGTCATCCTGCAGGAAATCGTTGTCGCTGAGCATGGTCAACTGCAGGCCCGCCACGGGCTCACCGGCGGCGTCCAGCACGCGGACAGTGACCTTGAAGACCGCCGGACCAGCCGGGTCGTCGTCGGAGCAGGCGGGTATCGCCAGCAATGGCATGACCAGCAGCAGGCAGACCAGGCGGTTCATGAAGCTCTCCCTCGTAGTATCCGCGCTGGAGCCCCGGGGGCCTCATGACGGTAAAAAGGTTGAATCGGTTTTGTCATTCTACCAGTCCGTGTAGACTGGAAGCAACCGATTCACCATATTTGCCCTGTCCCGACCAACCCCCCGAAAGGCGCCCCGTGAAGCATCTCGCCGAATACCGCGACCCCGAGTTGGCCAAGGCCCTGCTGGCACAGATCGCCGCCACCGTGACCAGGCCCTGGACCATCATGGAGATCTGCGGCGGCCAGACCCATTCCATCATGCGTCACGGCATCGACCAGTTGCTGCCCGCCGACCTGACCCTGGTCCACGGCCCCGGCTGCCCCGTGTGCGTGACGCCGCTGGAAACCATCGACCGCGCCCTGGTCGTGGCCGCGCGGCCCGAGGTGATCTTCACCAGCTTCGGTGACATGTTGCGGGTGCCCGGCACGGACGACGACCTGTTCCGCGT
>QNDV01000570.1 GCA_003646045.1 bacterium | reverse complement strand
GTCACCATGGAATGGGTTATGACTTCGCCTTCCTGAACCCCCAGCCTGTCCATCACCTTGATGATACGCTCGGGACTGAACAGGCGCATGAGGTCGTCCTCGAGAGACAGGAAGAACGTGGCCTGTCCCGGATCCCCCTGGCGTCCGGAGCGGCCCCTGAGCTGCCGGTCGATGCGCCGGCTCTCGTGGCGCTCGGTGCCGATGATCTGCAGGCCGGTGGCCTGGCCCTCGTACACCTCCGCCGCGAGATCGGGGTCCGCGGCCCATGCCTCCGGCAGTTCCAGGATACCCTTCTCCAGCTTGATGTCGGTACCGCGCCCGGCCATGTTGGTGGCGATGGTCACCGCGCCCAGACGTCCGGCCTCGGTGACGATCTCCGCCTCGGCCTTGTGTTGTTTGGCGTTCAGTACGTTGTGGTTCATGCCGCGCAGCCGGAGCAGTCGGCTCAGCAGTTCGCTCACCTCGACGGTTGTCGTGCCCACCAGCACCGGCAGCCTGAGCCGGTGCAGTCGATCCACCTCGTCGACGATGGCCTTGTACTTCTCCTTCTTCGTCTTGTAGATGACGTCGTCCAGCTCCGCCCGCGTAATGGGCCGATGGGTCGGAATCACCACTACATCCAGGTTGTAGATGCCGTTGAACTCGGCCTCTTCCGTCTCCGCGGTACCAGTCATGCCCGACAGCTTCTTGTACATGCGGAAGAAGTTCTGCACGGTGACCGTAGCCAGGGTCTGGGTCTCCTTCTGGACGGTGACGCCTTCCTTGGCCTCCAGGGCCTGGTGCAAACCGTCACTGAAGCGTCGGCCCGGCTGCAGGCGCCCCGTGAAGGTGTCCACGATGACCACCTTGTTTTCCTGGATGACGTACTCCACGTCCTTCTCGTACAGGGAGTAGGCCCTCAGCAACTGGTCAACGTTGCTGATACGCTCGTTCTTCTCGGCGTACTTGCGCTCGATGTGGGCCAGGCGTTTCTGCTTCTCGGCAGCGTCGATACCCTCGTCATTCTCGATCTCGCCCGCCGCCACCGCCAGATCCGGCAGGATGAAGAAGTCCGCCTCTTCCGCGCCCAGCAGGTCGCGTCCCTTGTCCGTCAGGTCGACGTGGTGGTTCTTCTCTTCCACCACGTAGAGCAGTTCGGCATCGGCCTCCCACATGGCCTTGTCCCGCATATAGGCTTCCTCGGTTCGCCGCACCGTCTCCAGGACGCCGGGGATCTGGGCCAGTTTGCGGTAACGGGAATTCTTGGGCGCACCGCGGCTGATGCACAGCAGCTTGAGGGATGTCTCGTCGCCGATGTCCACGTCCTCGCCCCGCTGCGCCGCCCGCAGATCGCGCTCCGCGTCGCTCAGCCAGTCGTTGACGATCTTCATCTGCCGACGAACAATATTCTGCACCCGGGGATTCAGTTCGGAAAACTGGTGGGTCGACTTGTCCACGGCGCCGGAGATGATCAGGGGCGTGCGGGCTTCGTCGATCAGTACCGAATCCACCTCGTCCACGATGGCGAAGTGGAAGTCGCGGTGCACCAGGTGATCCGCGTGCACCACCATATTGTCCCGCAGGTAATCGAAACCGAATTCGTTGTTGGTACCGTAGGTCACATCCTTGCCGTAGGCTTCCCGTCGTTCCTCGGGAGTCATGTGACCCAGGATGTACCCCACCGAGCAACCCAGGAACTCGAGCACGCCCCCCATCCACTGGGCATCGCGCCGGGCCAGGTAGTCGTTCACCGTCACCAGGTGCGCACCCTTGCCGGGCAGCGAGTTGAGGTACAGGGGCATGATGGCCACGAGGGTCTTGCCTTCGCCGGTGGCCATCTCCGCTATCTTGCCCTCGTGGAGCACCACGGCGCCGATGATCTGCACATCATAGGGCACCATGTCCCAGACCTGGTCCAGCCCCCACACCGGCCAGCTTACCTCGCGCTCGGACAGCCGTCGGCAGCCCTCCCAGACCACGCCATAGGCTTCGGGCAACAGGTCGTCGAGGGTCTCGCCCGCGGCGTGCCTGTCCACGAACTCGGTACGCTTGGCGGCCAGTTCGTCATCCGACAGGGAGGCGTAGGCCTGACGCACCTCTTTGACCCTGTCCACCAGGGGCTGCAGACGCTGCACATCGCGCTGGCGCTTGCCGAACACTTTTTCGATGAACCCGAGCAGGCCCTTGGCCATGGTTACTCCTTGGTGGCGGACAGTGACGGTGCTCGCGGTGCGCCGTCGAGGATCCAATCGTACACGATCTTGTCTATCAAGACCTTTTCGACGTAGCTGCGGGTCTCGGTATAGCCGATCCAGGCCAGGAACTCGGCCGCGTCGGCGGACCCGCCCAACTGCTTGTCCCAACGTCCGGCGGCACCCGGACCCGCGTTGTAGGCTGCCAGCAGGCGATAGGGATCGCCCCGATAACGGCGACGATTCTCCGTGACCAGCACGTCCCCCCTGGCCACCGCGCCGGCGGCATCGCTCCAGTGGTCGCGTCCGGGCAGGGCACCGTTATCCCGGTGATGGAAAGGCATGACCTGCATCCAGCCCAGGGCCCCGGCCCGTGACCTGGCCGCCGGCTC
>QNDV01000569.1 GCA_003646045.1 bacterium | reverse complement strand
CGGTTTAGGTCGCCCGGTCGATGCCGTTGCCGGCCCCCACACGCACCCGGTTCTCGATGACAACGTTGCCCAATTGCGGGATTCCGTAGCTTTTTTTCTTTTCGTCCTGGGCGAACCCGTAACCTTCGCTGCCGATGATGCTGCCCGAGTGGATGATGACCTCGTTGCCCAGTTCACAGTCGTAGCCCACCACAACGTTGGGGTGGATGACCGTGCGATCGCCCATCTGGACCCCGTGTTCAATAACGCTGCCGGCCATGATGACGCACTCGCACCCGGTGACGACTCCTGTTCCCATGACTACGCACGGACCCACCACCGTGCCCTCGCCCAACTGGACCGTTTCGTGGATGACCGCCGATGGATGCACGGTAGGCCATTCGGTGTTACGCAAGTCGCGGTCCACGTATGTCTGCCGCATCAACGCTTGGGCCAATCCCACGTTGGGGGCGATCAGGATTGCCAAGCCTTCCTGATCGGAAAATTCCTCGGCCAGTTTGCTGGTGGTGACGATACACGCCGGTGTGCCTTGGGCGATCATCTGCGTGAAGGAAGGCTTGTCCACGAAGACCAGATCATGGGAACCAAAGGCCTCCATTGCGGCGATGCCGGTGATGGTGGTATCCGGCCCCTGGTGTTGGGTGAGCGCCCCTTGTTCGTTCCAGTCACCAAAGATTTCCGAAACTTTGCGATTCATTGAAGCTCCTCCTCCACCACTTCCAGCGAAACACCGTCTTCGGCAGGGCATCGGCAAGAGCCAATCGCGCTCCGTTGCCGATACTCAGCCTTCCGGATGAGGTCTCATCGTCAAAATACTATCGAGGTCCGTTTCGCACAGCGATGGTAGCACTGCTGGAGGTTTACCAAAGTGCCCTGGCGGCCCAGGGCTCAGACACTGGCGAAATCGACGAGAGAATTCGAGATCTATGGGAACAGTATCAACCAGGAGGCGGAACGAGCTGACAAGGAATTGAAGACCTCGCTGGAGTACACTCAAGTTGAGGTACATGCATCCATGGCTGATCGCGAATCCAGCGATTTTTCCGGCAGTATCGACCGGGAGGCGGGGACCGAGTCTTTCGTGCGCCCAGACGGAGCGTTCGCTTCGGGCCTGGTGGTCGGAGGCCGCTACCGAATTGGCCGTCAGCTCGGCAGCGGCGGCATGGGCGAGGTCTGGCAGGCCACCGACCTCAAGCTGCGGGTAGAGGTGGCCCTCAAAGCGATGCACCCTCAGCTGCTGGCCGATGACCGCCGCCGAGAGATCCTGCGGCAAGAAGTTCGGGCGGCGAGGGAAGTCGTATCGCCCAACGTGTGTCGGGTATTCGACCTGGTCGAGATCGACGGAGGTGAGATGGTCTCCATGGAGTACGTGGACGGCGCCACCCTTCTCCAGGTTCTCAGAGAACGCAGTCCCCTCGATCTCGGGGAAGCACAAGTCATTGCTTCCCAGTTTCTGGCCGGGCTGGAGTCGATCCACCAGGCTGGCCTCGTTCATCGTGACATCAAGCCCGAGAACATCATGCTCACCCGAGCCGGCCGGGTGGTGGTCATGGACTTTGGTCTTGCCAAACACTTTGCCGACGGTGGCACAGGAACAGTGGCCGGCACGCCGGCCTACATGGCGCCCGAGCAGGCTCGCGGCGAAGCAGTGGATGCGAGAACCGACGTCTACGCCGCAGGAATCGTGCTCGCGGAGATGGTGAATCCCGCTGGGGTCAGAGATGCCACGTCCCGGCAGAGCGTCTGGGCCGGGTTTCGCGTAGAACCGATGCAGCTGCCGGACGCCCCATGGGCGCACGTGTTGCGAATGGCAGTAGCGCAGAACCCCGACGACAGATTCCCCTCAGCCCTGGCCCTGACCAGGGCCCTTGAAAAGATCACCCAGCGGGTCGATGGTGCCGAGGACAAGGAGCCCTACCCGGGCCTGGCCTGTTTCACTGAGGATAACGCCGAGTTCTTCTTCGGGCGAGAGGCCGAGGTAGAGGCTCTGTGGGCCAAGCTCGGACAACCCCGTTTGCTGACAGTGGTTGGGCCGTCAGGAGCGGGAAAGAGCTCGTTCATTCGGGCAGGCCTGCTCGGTAGCAGTCCGCCCGGCTGGGGTTGTCTGGTCTGTGCCCCCGGGCCGGCGCCGCTTTCGGCCCTCCGTGAGGCCCTGGTGCCCGTTTTGGCCAACGATATCGAAGCAATGCGGGAGCTTGTTCGAAGCGACGACCCCAATGCCCTGGTATCGGCAATGAGCAGATGGCGCCAACGCCATGACCAGGCTCTCCTGGTCGTGGACCAATTCGAGGAGTTGTTCACCCTCAACACAGAGGCGACCCAGGAAGAGATGGCTGAACTTCTAGGGCGCCTGGTTCTGGAAGCTGACGTGCATGTATTACTGTCGATGCGCGACGACTTCCTGCTCCACTGCCAACGTTTCGAAGCCCTGCAACCGATTTTCTCCGAGCTCACGCCCCTCGGGCCGCCACTGGGAATGGCCCTCCGCCGAGCGCTGGTGCAACCGGCCGCACTCTGCGGCTACCAGATCGAGCACGAAGACTTGCTCTCCGAGCTGTTGTCAGAGGTGGAT
>QNDV01000568.1 GCA_003646045.1 bacterium | reverse complement strand
GCGTTCGCGAATGCGGGCGACAAACGCTACAGCACGAGCGCGGCTTTCTTCGACTTCGACCGAGACGGTTGGCTCGATCTTTATATCGTCAACTACGTCAACTTCGCGATGAATACTGTGCGCATCTGCCGCTCACCCAGCGGTCGACCCGACTACTGTGCGCCTCTCTCGTACGATGCGCTTCCTGACCGGCTGCTGCGCAACCGCGGCGACGGCACTTTTGAGGATGTTTCGGTCGCAAGCCGGATCGTCACAAAGTATGGAAACGGGCTCGGAGTGGTCACCGCCGACTTCAACAGCGATGGTTGGATCGACATTTATATCGCCAACGATCAAATGCCGAATTTTCTTTGGATGAACCAGCATGATGGAACCTTCGAAGAAAGTGCGTTGCTCGCCGGTTGCGCCGTCTCCGGCAACGGCTCGGCCGAAGCAAGTATGGGCGTTGACGCAGGAGACTACGATAATGACGGCGACGAAGATGTATTCATGACCCACCTGATTGGCGAGGCCAACCGGCTCTTCGTCAATGACGGCACAGGATGGTTTTCTGATCGCAGCGCCGTCAGCGGCGTCGCAGGTCCGAGCCGCAATTTCACATCGTTTGGATCGGCGTTCTTTGACTTCGACAACGACGGTCTGCTTGATATTTTCGTAGCGAGTGGCGCGGTATCATCGTTGTCCAAACTCGAAAATCGGGGTGATCCTTTTCCGTATGGGCAGACCAATCAACTGTTCAAGAATAACGGTGACGGCGGATTTCTCGACGTGACCGACCGCGCCGGACGGGTCTTTGAAGTTCTCGGAGTGAGCCGCGGTGCTGCCTTTGGTGACCTCGACAACGATGGTGATACCGACATTGTCGTGACCAATATCAACGGCCCGGCTCAGCTTCTGATCAACCAGATCGGTTCAACCAACCATTGGATTGGAATCCGTGCACTCACGCGGGATGGTATGAGGGATGCCCTCGGCGCCCGAATCACCGTCAGCGGCAAAAATTTCTTGAAACGATCCCGGCGAGCGCGTAGTGATGCAAGCTACTCAACATCCAACGACCCGCGAGTGCTCATCGGCCTCAACCAATCGAGCGAAAAAGTGAATGTCAATGTTCAATGGCCCGATGGTGACTCCGAACAATGGACTGGTCTTGAAATCGACCGATACGTGACTCTGATCCAGGGAACCGGCCTTTAGGGTTTTGAAGTTCTTGAGAGTTCCTCTACTGGTAGTGCTTGCTACGGTCGCGATCGCCGTTCTTGGGTGTGACACTCCGGCAAAAACAGAGCAGAGTTCAACAGAACAGATCATTCCGGCGCCCGAAGCTACCCTCCTGGACATCATGAAGCCCACTCACAAGGGTGTCAACGAACTCCGCCGGCAACAGTTATTGCGGCGCGAACTCCTCCTCAAAGAGGTGATGAACGACCCTGACAGGAACTCTCCAGAATTGGGCAGGGCTTACAATGAATTGGGAAAAATCTATCACTCGACAGGTTTTTCGGAATCAGCTGTGAATTGTTACTGCAATGCTATCCGTCTCAGACCGATCGATTTTGAGCCGGCCTACTTCCTCGCCTTGGCGTACGACGAACTCGGTGACCACCAACAGACCATCGAGGCCGGAAAAGCGGCTTTAGCCCTACGACCCGGCTCGATCCCAACTCTCGTGCTTCTTGGTGACACCTACCTTGAAGAAGGCCGTATAGAGGACGCGAAAGATGCTTTCGAAAGAGCCGTAACGATATCACCCAGCTGTGCGAAGGCCTGGTACGGGCTTGGTCAGATCGATCTTCGCCTCGGCAACTGCGGCCCCGCGGCGGAAAAACTCAAGCAGACCCTGAACTATCAGCCCGACGCCAACAAGGTCCATTATCCCCTTGCCATGGCCTACCGCTGTCTCGGCCAATTCGAGCTGGCACAGACCCATCTTGCGCAAGGGGGAGGCATCGAACCTGCCGTGCGTGATCCCCTTGGAAATGAACTTCGATCGTCAAATGTGCATGCTCTCGCAAAAAAAGGACGGCAAGCCATCGAGACTGGTGACTCGGGCGAAGCTATCAGGCTTCTCGAACTTGCACTCGATGCCGACTCCGGCGATAGTACCGTGCGCATGAATCTGGCGATGGCACTGGCTCGCGTCGGCCGCCTCGATGATGCCCTTCAGCACTATACCGAGGTCCTCCGAGCCGAGCCCGGAAACTATAGAGTACATTACAACGCGGCCAAGGTTTTTCAGATGCTTGGAAATGACGAAGAGGCCGAAAACCACCTCCGCATTGCCCTCAACATCAACCCGGAACACGGGGGAATACACTTTTCGCTCGGACAGATCCTGCGTTCGCACGGGAGAGTCGACGAGGCCCTGCAGCACTTGCAGGCCACAGTTGAGCTCGACCCCGGACATACAAAGGGTCGAATCGCCCTTGCGATGGTATTGGCACATCAAGGACAGTGCACATCTGGGGTACGTTGGCTCGACCAGGGTCTCACGATGTTTCCCGATAATGTGGCACTGAAACACGTTCTCGCCCGAGTGGCGGCGGTCTGCCCCGAGCAGAAGATCGTTGACG
>QNDV01000567.1 GCA_003646045.1 bacterium | reverse complement strand
TCCCAGGTCGAATTGTTACCTGCAACACCGACAGTGGTCGCACCGCGGGAACTGCCGGTCCGCTTGCAGATGGATCTGACTCCCGAGCAGGAAGCCCGCCGCCTGGCCCTGGTGGAGCGCCTCCACAAACTCGGGGGGATCCCAACTGGTCGCGCCGAGCTGATGCTCGAAGCGCTGGCCGCACTGGTCGAGTCGAAAGAGGTCCCCCGGGGGGCCCGGGCTGCGGGACCGTCAGTCATGATCCATGTCCACGAAGAGGCAGCCACCGGTCTGATGACGGTCCAAACCGACAAAGGCGAATGCGAGATCAGCCGGGCCGAGGCAGACCGGCTGCGCTGCGACGCGGTCATCTGCAGGCCGGGCGAGCGCAACAAGGCCACGATACGCCCGGCCATCCGCCGCGAAGTCCTGGCCCGCGACCATCATCAGTGCCAATCACCCGGCTGCGGACGTACGAGGTTTCTGGAAGTTCATCACCTGATGCCAAGATCGGCCGGTGGCGCCAATAACCCAGACAATCTCACCACTCTCTGCTCTGCCTGCCACCGATTGTGGCACGAGCGAAAGACCGGACGGCTGTCGGCACAGGTTGGATGATCCAGTTGTACCGAAGTCGCCGGTACGTCCAGTCCAGGGTCCGGCAACTAGACAGGGTCCGGCAACTTGACTGTCGCGGTCCATCCGCCCTATGATCCTCGCCGGTGCGTCATCCTTGGAGGATCAATACTGCCATGGCTCTCATTCCTGATTTCCGCACCTCTATTCGGAGTTTTCCGACCCTGGCCCTGCTTGCCTCGATTTGTCTGCTGATACCGGTCTCTCTCCAGTCCCAGGAATCCATTGACGACCTCTCCGCTCTCCGGGACCGCCTTGGCACCCTGGAGCCGGATACTCCGACCGCCGTGCGCCTGGGTCTGCACGAGGCCTTCGCCGTGGGCACCGCCGCCCTGGGGGACGATACGCCCACCCGCGACGCGGCCATCGCCTGGCGGGACGCCGCTCGTGATCACGGCGATCGCGTCCAGCAGGCCGCCGCCAACAACCATCTCGCGTGGCACTACACACGCACTGCGGACTTCGACCTGGCGCTCACCGGATTTCTCGAGACACTCGGCGACGACGGCCTCCTGGAAGCACCCGCCCTGCGCGGGGACGCCCTGCACGGAATGGGCCGGGTCCATGGCACACGGGGTGATTTCGAGACGGCGCTGCCACCGCTGATGAAAGCCCGCGACGTGTTCGAGAACCTGGGTGACCACAGCAGTGTGGCGGAAGTCGACGTGGCCCTGGGCAACGTCCACATCGGCCTGGCGAACGTCGATCAGGCCCTGCTTTCCTTCGCCACCGCCCGCGATACCTTCGAAAAGCTGGGTGACCGCCGCAAACAACTGGTGGCGGCTATCAACGTCGCCGCGACATGGGATCGTCAGGGCCACATCGAGACCGCAATGAACGAGTTCAAAGCGATCCTGCCCCTGGGGCGGGAGGTGGGCACCGACCGGGACCTGGCCCTGATCCTGATCAACATCGGTGAATCACTGATCAAACTGGATCGTGCCGACGAGGCCATCGCGCCCCTGGAGGAGAGCTTGCGTCTGGCCGAGAAGACCCATGCGACCCAGATGCAGTCCTGGGCCCGGGAGTCCCTGGCGTTGGCCTGCGAGAAGACGGGACGGTACGCCGAGGCCCTGTTCCACCACCGCGAGTTCAAGCGTCTGCACGACCTCATCTTCAGCGAAGAGAGCGACACCCGGGTAGCCGAGTTGCAGGCCCGCTGGGAAGCGGAGAAGCGCGAGGCGGAGAACCAGAAGCTGCACAGTGAGAACGAGCTGAACCTGGCCAGGATATCGGAACGGGAAACCGTACTGTTCGCCCTGGCCATCGGTGCGGTCCTGTTGGGTATCTCGCTGTTTGCCCTGGTCAGCCGTCACCGCGACCTGCGGAAAGCCAATACCTCGCTGGCAGAGGGCAACGACCGCATCATGCAGCAGAAAACGGAACTGGAATCATTGCGGACCGGTCTCGAGGAGCAGGTGGTCAAACGGACCATGGAACTGACCCGGGTCAACCGTGAGCTACGCAACGAGGTCGGACAGCGCAATCTATCCGAGCAGCAACGCCGGGGCCTGCAGGGTCGACTTTCGCAGTCGCGCAAGATGGAAGCGGTGGGTCTGTTGGCGGGCAGCGTGGCCCACGATTTCAACAATCTGCTCACGGGTATCATGATGGCCACCGAGTTGGCCCTGCGGGATTCGCCGGCCGATGGAGACTCCCCCCGGGCCCACCACCGCGTCATGGAACTGGCTCGGCGGGCGGCGCACCTGACATCACAGCTGCTGGCTTTCAGTCGCCAACAGGTGATGCAGACGTCGGTGATTCCATTGCAGCAGGCCGTCGAAAGCAGTTTCCGCGACATGAGCGCCAATGTGGGTGACCGGGTCACGATCCAGTTCGTGGCCGGCGCGGACCGTGATCTGGTGGAAGTCGATCCCGGCCAGATCGAAAGGGTACTGGTCAACCTGGCCGTGAACGCCCACGAAGCCATGCCTGACGGTGGGCTGTTGCTCATCGAGAC
>QNDV01000566.1 GCA_003646045.1 bacterium | reverse complement strand
TATCAAAGCCAGGGCGGCTACGACCTGGAGGCACGTGTTCGAGAGATCCTGCAGGGGCTGGGCTTCGCCGCCGACCAGATAGCCGGCGACACCGGTGCGTTGTCGGGCGGTTGGAAGATGCGCATCGCCATGGCCCAAGTGTTGGTGGCCGCTCCCGACGTCCTGCTCATGGATGAGCCCACCAACCACCTGGACATCGAGTCGATCCTCTGGCTGGAGAAGTTCATCAAGGGTTACCCGGGCGCCGTCCTGCTCACTTGCCACGACAAGGACTTCATGAACCGCATCGTCAGCCGCATCGTGGACATCGACGGCGGCGAGTTCATCTCCTACACCGGCGACTACGACAACTTCGTACGCCAGCGGGACATAGCGGCGGCCAACCGCGAGGCCAGCTACGCCCGCCAGCAGGCCATGCTGGCCAAGGAACACCGCTTTGTCGAGCGCTTCGCCTCCCACGTGGCCAAGGCCGCCCAGGTCCAGAGTCGGGTCAAGAAGCTGGAGAAGATCGAGCGCATCGAACCACCGCGGCGGCGCAAGGTAGTGGAATTCCAGTTCCGGCAGCCGCCGCGCTCAGGGGAGGATGTGGCCGACTTGCGGGGCCTCACCAAGGCCTACGGATCGCGGGTCATCTATGACGACTTCAGCCTCATGATCCGCCGCACCGAACGCTGGTGCGTGCTGGGTCGCAACGGCGCCGGCAAGACCACGCTACTCAAGCTGGTGGCGGGCAAACTGGCACCTGACGCGGGTTCTGTGCGCCTGGGCTCCAACCTCAAGGTGGGCTATTTCGCCCAGCAGTCACTCGAACAGCTCAACCCCGCGCACACGGTTTACCAACACATGGAGCAGGCCTTTCCCGTGGAGGGGCGCGGCGTGCTGTGCAATCTCCTGGGTGCATTCCAGTTTCGGGGTGACGACATCGACAAACCCGTCCGCATACTGTCGGGTGGTGAGAAGTCACGCCTGGTGCTGGCCGAGATGCTTTTCGATCCGCCCAACTTCCTGATCCTCGACGAGCCCACCAACCACCTCGACCTGGAGACCAAGGAGATGCTCGTGGCGTCCCTCTCCGATTTCGAGGGCACCATGATCTTCGTCAGCCACGACCGCACATTTCTGCGGGGACTGAGCAACCGGGTGCTGGAACTGCGGCCGGGCGACAGCGGGCCGGACCTGCCGCCCCGGGTCTACGACGGCTCCTACGCCGAGTTCGTGGCGCAGACCGGGGGCGAGGCGGCGGGGGTGCATCGGTAGGGCGGTACGGACGGAAGTGGGAGCGTTCCGCGGATCTGGCCACAGCTCTCAAGGCCCAGTGGACACCCTCCAGCGCCCCGGCTATGTTCCAGGGCGACAGCATGGCAGCGAAGTTCATCAACGGCAGGACTGCTACCGTGCCCCGTTTTCTTCGCCGAATCCCACCGCCCAACCTGCTGGCGCTGCTCATCCTCGCCGGACTCCTTACCGCACCCCTGAGTTCCCACGCCGTCCAGCCGCTCCCACCCGACTGGCCCCCGACCCCGGCCGACGTCGACACCACCGGCTTCGCCCTCATCCTTGGCGGCGGCGGCGCGCGCGGAATTGCTCACCTGGGCGTCATCCAGGTGCTGGAGGAACTGGGCATGCGACCGAGCCTGATCGTGGGCACGAGCATGGGATCGGTGATCGGAGCGTTGTACGCATCGGGCCGGAGCATGACCGAACTCGAAGCGCTGGCTCTGGACCAGGACTGGCTGGGCTTTTTCGCGGACTTCGAGCCACCTCCGGCCGAGATGCAAGGCGGTTGGTGGGGCCCGTCGCCATACCAGCTCAGCCTGCAGATCACCCGCTGGCCGCCGCTACCGGACACCGGGTTCAGTCACGGCCAGGGTTTCGAGTCTCTCGTGGGCGAGAGCACGGCCGATGCACTTTTCGCCGCCGGCAACGATTTCGATCATCTGCCCATCGCCTTTCGCTGTGTCAGCACCGATTTACTGGGCTCCTCCCTGGTGATCCACGATGGCGGCCCGTTGCCCCGGGCGGTGAAGGCCAGCAGCACCATCCCCATGATCTTCTTTCCGGTCGAGATCGATGGCCGGCAACTCGTGGACGGTGGTTTTTTGGATAACCTCCCGGTGCAGGTGGCCCGGAGGCTGGGCTTCGACCGCGCCGTGCTGGTCGATGTCAGCAACGTCCATTTGCCGGACAAGGAGGAGCCCACCGACATCTATCAGATGTGGATCCGGGTGGCCGAACTCCACACCCTCTTCCCCAACGAGTACACCGTGGGCGATCACGACGTGCTGCTCGAGATGCCCCTGGCGCCGTATCGGAGCATGAGCATGGAGGCCGGCGCGGAAATCCTGGCCATCGGCCGCGAGACGACCCTGCAGCACCGCGACGAGTTGCTGGCTCTGCGCGCCGCCTGCGGCCCGGTGGTGCACGATCCGCCACCGGCAGCGCCCGTGGTCGGTCCGGTGACCCTGCGCACCATGGAGGTCCGGGGCTTGCAACGCCTGCAACCCGGGCGCGTGCTCGACCGGCTGCAACTGCACCCCGGCGATCGTCTGGAGCTCGCCGCCGCCTGGCGCAAGGCG
>QNDV01000565.1 GCA_003646045.1 bacterium | reverse complement strand
TCCGGTGGCCGCCGCGGTGCGCGCCGTGCTGTATCGCGAGATGCGGACCCAGGTCCGCGAGACGATGCATTTCCTGGAGTACGGGGCCGCCAACGTGGTGACGCCCTAGCCTTTGGTGGACGCGAAAACGGCGGCGGTCCGAGGCTGGACCGCCGCCGTACGTCATCCCTGGCTGAAGCGACAGGATCGACGATCTATTCGCCCACCAGCTCGCCGGTCTTCAGGCGGGCCCGGTAGCGATTCCGGTTCATCTGCACCACGGCTTCGCCGTCGCCCAGCTCCACCGTGAACTCACGATAGATCTCGCGCTCGGTGTAATCGTCGCCGCGCACGAAGGTGATGGTGGCCTCGTAGGTACCGGTCACCGTACCGGAGACGGCTTCTGACAGGTCGCGCGCCGAGCCGCGGGGGGCCTGCACGTCGATGAGTTCCAGGTTCAGGGTCGATGCGTGGTCGCGGGTGAACCGGCGATTTTCCAGGTGGTGGGAGCCGGATCGCAGATATGTGCCGTTGATGGTCACCATATCCGTGTGGGCGTCGGTGATGACGAACTGACCGGTGAGTTCGTCCAGGGTGTGCTCGACGCGGCGCGTACGGTGCAGACCCTCGCCCGAGACAATGTTGAACTCGATGGTGTTGGCGAACGATTCGTCTACCAGGTAGCGCTCCTGGGGGTCACCCAGGGCGTCGAGGAAACGCAGGGTGTAGATGCGGGTGAAGGAAGCGTAGGGCACGCCGTCGATGTCGCCGCGCTCGCGTTCGATGGTGATGGTCCAGGTGCCGGTGACATCGTCGTAGACCGCGTCGCGCAGGCCTTCGCATTCACCCTCGGACTTGGCGCCCAGATCCACGCCGCCGGCGAAGTCCACGGCGTCGGAGAGTTGGTCGATCAGGCCGCCGTCGTCGGTTCCCAGATCGGTGGCGATGGCTTCGGCGGCGTCCTTCTCTGCGGTTACCGGTGCCGAGGCGCCGGGAGTCGTGGCATCGTTCTCGCTGCAACCTGTCAGGACGAAGGCGCCCAGCAGGGCCAGCAGCAGGGAAATGGTGCGCAGATTCATGATGATCCTCCTTGTCATGTGCAATTAATGCCCGTTTCGTGCCGCGGAGTCCATGCAAGCCGGAAACCTGTTGCTGCGGTGAGAGCAACATGACTGGAACCTGTTTGTAGTCAGTGTGTTACCGAGTGTCCGGCTGATTGCCGCCACCCAAATACTGGGCCTGTGGTGTCCCTGCAGGTACATCCTCCCGGCTCTGTCGCACGCGGTGGTACAGGCTGACGTCGCAGGTCGGTCGTGTTAGGCTTCCGATCCGCGGAATCGTCCGCGCCGACCACGCAACTCCCGGACGGTGCCATCCATGCTCCGAACATTCCGCTTCCGTTTGCCGGCAACCCGCGAGTTGGCCCCGGTTCTCGCCGCGGTGGCCCTGGCCCTGGCCCTGGGTCTGCCCCACCTGGATTGGGGCTTGCCGGCCATCGAGGAAGAGGCGGTTCCCGCCAAGAAGGCCCTCGAGATGTGGGGCTTTGCCGAGGGACGGCTGCAACTGGATCCCGATACCGCCGGCTGGCCCGCCTTCAGTTTCTACGCCCAGCTCGCGCTGCAGCATGTGCAGTATGGTCTGGGTCGGCTGGCGGGGACCTATGCCCATCGTCTGGACTACTGGCTGGCCTGGCAGCTGGACCCCTCGGCGATGATCCTCTGGGGTCGCACCCTGTCGGTGCTGCTGTTCGCGGCCGTGGCCGGCTTGGGAGCCATGGCCGGCAGAAGGGTCGCCGGCCTGCCTGGCGCCTGGACGACGGGACTGCTGTTGGCGGCCGCACCCCTGACCGTTCGCCACGCCCGGCTGGTGGGTCCCGACGCCTGGGTGACCTTCTTCACGGCGGTGGCGGTGCTGGCCCTGCTCGATCTGTTGGCCCACGGCAGACGACGTGACTACATCCTGGCCGCCGCGGCCATCGGCCTGGGCGCCGCCTCCAAGTACACTCCCGGCCTGCTGGCCATATCATTGTTCCTGGTCCATCTGGAGCGCCGCCGGTTCGAGGGCGTCTCGCTGAAATGGCTGGGTCTGGATGATCGCCGCCTCTGGCTGGCGGCGTTGACCTGTGTGGTCGTCTTCGCCGCCGCCACCCCCACCACCCTGCTGGACCTGGACGTGCTGCAACGTGACGTGGGCGCCCAGACCGAGCACATGGAGCGGGGTCATTTCGGTCAGCAGAGTGGACCCGGCATCATCCACTATCTCAATAAAAGCCTGCCCATGGCCCTGGGCTGGCCGGCCTATCTGGCGGCGTTGGCTGGACTGGTGCTGGCCCGTTTCCGTCCCGAGGCGCGGGTGGTGATCTGGTGCGTGTTGCCGCTGGTACTGGTGCTGGGCGCCCTGGGCACCCACTTCGATCGTTACATGCTGCCCGTGCTGCCGGCGTTGGCCCTGGGGCCGGGGCTGTTGCTGGGGGCCGTGGGCCTGGTCTGGCCGCGGGTCAGTCGTGGTGGGGTGTTGGCCGCAGTGGTGGTCGTCCTGGTGGCGATGCCTGTGATCGCAAGCGTGAAACTGGTGGCGGATCAGGGTCGCCCCGGCACACG
>QNDV01000564.1 GCA_003646045.1 bacterium | reverse complement strand
GAGCGGGAGTTGGCGCTGTATCTGGTGGGGGTTTCGGATGGGGTGCCGGTTGCGGGGGCGATCGATCTGGGGCAGAACTATCCGAATCCGTTCAATCCTTCCACTGTCATCGAGTACTCGTTGACTCGCGAGGGACCGGTGACGCTGACGGTGATCGATGCGGCGGGGCGGCGGGTGCGGACGTTGGTGCAGGGGCGGATGGCGGCGGGGGAGTACAGTGTGGTCTGGGATGGGACGGATGAGGCTGGGCGGCGGGTGGCGAGTGGGGTGTATGTTTATCGGTTGCGGGGTGGTGGGGAGGTTCGGGGTAGGGTGATGACGATGTTGAAGTAGGGCGGCTTGCCTTGAATATTTTGCGAATTCAGCGTCTTGGTGCGCCGGGGATGAGTGGTGTCTTCTGTCACCGCAGCCGGCCAGGAGGAGAGCCATGGTCGAGACTATTCCCCGGCGAAACACCAGCGAGGCGCCAGCACTACACGGGTCACTCGCAATCACCTTTGTCCTGGTGTTCGCACTCATCGTGCTGGCAATCCCGGCGAGTGCTCAGGTCGACCCGGCCATCTCCACCGACTGGCAATGGCGCAACCCGCTACCCACGGGGCAGACCGTGTTCGACGTCGTCATGGTGGATGCCGCCGTGGGCTATGCGGCGGGCGAAGGCGGCACTGTCATCCGCACGCTGGACGGCGGCGTGACCTGGCAGTGGCTGCCGACCGGCGTCGACGCCTGGCTGACGGGATTGGACTTCACCGACCCGCTCACCGGCACTGTCGTGGGCGAGTTGGACCTGGAAGGACTCATCCTGCGCACCACTGACGGGGGCGCGACCTGGCAGGACCGGACGCCCCCGGAAACGCCCTGGCTCGAGGCGGTTCGATTCCTCGACGGTGACGATGACGTGGGTGTCGCCGTTGGCCAGTCGGGAACGATCCTGTGGACGCTGGACGGCGGTGAGACCTGGGAACCGCGCAGCAGCGGCACGACATCCTGGCTGAAGTCCGTGTTCATGCTCGACGCTCAGCGCGTGGTGGTCGTGGGCACGGGCGGCGTGATCGTCCGTTCCGTCGATGGCGGCGAGAACTGGTCGCCGGTCTCCAGCGGCACCACACAACGGCTGGAGTCGGTATCCTTCGGCGATGACCTGCACGGGTGCGTCGTCGGACGGGCGGGGACGGCGCTCTACACGAGCGACGGCGGGGCCTCCTGGCAGGTACGATCCGCGGCGACCAGCGAATGGCTCGAGGGCGTCGATCACCGCGACGCGAACACCGTCGCGGCGGTCGGCCACTTCGGGGCGCTCATCATCTCGACCGACGGCGGTTTCAACTGGACCGCACAGGCGGGTCCATCCGAAAATTTCCTGGTGGCCGTGACCTATCTCGCAGACGGAGCGCTGCTGGCAACGGGCTACTCGGGCACGCTGTACCAGAGCGACGCCGAGATCACGACCTGGGTGAACCGGCAGCAGGGATCGACGAATTACTTGAGAGGTCTCGACAACGCCACCGACCAGATCGTCGTGGCGGTGGGTGGAGAGGGGACGATCCTGCGCTCGGTGGATGCGGGTGAAACATGGTCCGTGGTTGCAGGCGTTCCCGTGGTGGACTTGGCGGAAATCAGCTTTGCCGATGCGAACACGGGCCTGGCCGTGGGGGAGGTCGGCACCGTCCTGCGCACCGAGGATGGCGGTGTGAGCTGGAGCCCGCAGGAAACCGGCAGCACGGTCAATCTCGCTGACATCCACTGCATCGACGCGACCACCGCTGTCGCCGTCGGCTCCAGCGGCACCGTACTGCGTACTGCCGACGGGGGGCTGACCTGGCAGAGCCAGAGCTTCTCTTCCTGGGACATCCTGGAGGCGGTGTATTTCGTCGACAGTCTGCACGGCTGGATCTGCACCTGGTACGGCAAGATCTATCACACCGACGATGGCGGCGTGACCTGGACGACCCAGTTCGAGAGCAACCTGGACCTGCAGGATGTCTTCTTCTGCGATCGCCTGCACGGCTGGGTCGTGGGTGGGGTTGACGGGAACGCCATCGTTTCCACCGACGACGGCGGTGTGACCTGGGAGGTGGCCTCGGCGCTGGGCGGCGCGTACTTCTACGGGGTGCACTTCACAGATACTCAGACCGGGATCGTGGTGGGCAACGCCATCTTCCGAACCATCGACGGCGGCCTGACCTGGCAGGAAGACCTCAGTCACAACGTGCGCTGCATGGACATCTGCGTGCTGGGTGGAGACGTGGGGCTGGTCGTGGGTGGTGTGGGGGCGGTTCTGCGGGCTGGGCCGGTGAACCCCACGGGTGTGGTGGCGGCCGAGGTGCCACGGCGGGTCGGCGGGCCGCGAGCGTGGCCTAATCCATTCAATCCTGTCACGACGATCTCCTTCGCTGTCACCCGGGCGGGTCCCGTCACCTTGATGGTCTTCGATCTGGGCGGGCGGCGGATTGCTACGCTTGCTGACGAGGAGATGAGTGTCGGCAGCTATAACGTGCGCTGGGATGGCGTCGACGATGCAGGCGAGCCGGTAGCCGGGGGGGTATATCTGCTGCGGCTGGAGACGTGGGCTGGGGTGATGGG
>QNDV01000563.1 GCA_003646045.1 bacterium | reverse complement strand
TGTGGCCCCCCGAGACCACCAGCACCACCGCCGGCAGAACCATGTCACCGCTCAGGGCATTGGCCAGGATATGGCCTTCCAGGTGGTGTATCCCCACCAGGGGCAGGTCCGCCGCCATGGCCAGCGCCTTGGCAGTGGACAGTCCCACCAGCAGCGCTCCCACCAGTCCGGGACCCCGGGTTACGGCGATGCCGTCCAGATCGGACAGCTCGGTACCGGTTCGGGTCAACAGGGTTTCCACCAGGGGCAGCAGGTTCACCAGGTGGGCGCGGGAAGCCAACTCCGGTACGACGCCGCCGAAAACCCCGTGCAAATCCACCTGGGAGCTGACCAGATTCTCGGCCACCCCTGCTTCATTGTCGAAAACAGCCACGCTGGTATCGTCGCAGGAGGTCTCGATCCCCAGGATTTTCATGAGCCGCGGCCGCGCGGATTTTTCGTGGTGGGCCAGATGCGTTCCCGCAGGGTCGCCACCGTGGAGGCTTCCTGCTCCATTTCCAGAAACACCGGTCCCACGGCAGCTGCGATCTCCCGTACCAGCACTGAGCGGTTGCCTTGCCGGCGTGCCGCGTGGGTCCCGGCCAGTCCGTGGACGTAGGCCCCCAACAGGGCGGCATCCAGGGCATCCATACCCTGGGCCAAAAGCCCCACCAGCAGACCGGTCAGCACATCTCCCGAGCCGCCGCGGGCCAAGGCATCATCCCCCGACGCGTTGATGAAGACCCGGCCATCAGGAACACCGATCACTGTGGGCGCACCCTTGAGCATGACGATGCACTGCCAGCGTACCGCCAGGTCACCCACCAGGGTCAAGCGCTCTGCCTCCACCTCGGCGCTGGGGCGACCGAGCAGCCGGCCCAACTCGCCGGCGTGGGGCGTGAGGATCACCTGGTCGGTGGCAAAAGCCGGCTCACGCTCCAGGCGGGCGAAGGCCCCCAGGGCATCCGCATCCACCACCAGAGGCAGGTCCAGTCCAGCCAACCATTGCACCACCCAGGTATCCGTATCCGGATCATCGGCGAGTCCCGGCCCCACGGCCGCGGCGCGGCGCCCCTCGAGCAGGTGTTCCAGTACCTCCGGTGCAGCCGGGGCGATGGTACCGGCGGGTGTCTCGGCCAGGGGTACCACCAGGGCCTCGGGCAATCCCACGCGTAGGGGATCCTCCAGACACCGGGGGGCAGCAACCGTGATCAGGCCCGCTCCCGAACGCAGGGCGCCCAGACCGGCCAGCTGGGCCGCTCCGCCAAAGGCCCGCGAACCGGCAACCACCAGCAGACTGCCGCAATCGTACTTGTGTACCGTGCCCGGTCGCGGCGGCAACAGGGCCAGGTGGTCCTCGCGGGTCAACCAGTGCAGGTCGCCGGTATGGCGGCGGCAGACCTCATCCGGAAAACCGATATCCGCCACCAGCACCTGGCCGGCGAACTCCCGGCCCGCCGGCAGCAACAGCCCCAGCTTGGGCAGGCCCATGGTCACCGTCACATCCGCCGCCACGGCCACCGGATCGACCCGTCCGTCATTCCCATCCACCCCCGAGGGGACATCAGCAGCCACACAGGGCAGGCCCAGATCGTTGATGGCCCGCAGCAGGTCGGACCATTCCTCGCGCAGGGGCGGCTTGATGCCCGTGCCGAAAATCGCATCCACCAGCAGGTCGGCACCGTCGGCGGCCTCGGTCAGGGCGGTCAGCCAATCGCGGCGCGAGGATATGAGCAGGGTTACCGCCTGCGGCAGGCGATCGTGGTTGCGGCGGGCGTCGGGACTGAGCTCGGCCACGGGAGCCAGCAACAGGACGGTGACCGGCACCTGCGCAGCGGCCAGTAACCGCGCCGCAGCCAAGCCGTCGCCGCCGTTGTTGCCCTTGCCAACCAGGACCAGCACGCCCCGTCCCGCGTCGTCCCCGTGGTCATGTCCGCAACCCGGGTCGTGGCCGCAACCTTCGTCCGCGTCGTCCAGGCGCTCGAGAACCACCTCCGCAATGGCCTGGCCGGCCCGCTCCATGAGATCGATGCCGGGCTCGCCCATACTGATGGTTTCCCGATCGATAGCCGCCATCTGCCTGGCCGTACACACACGCATGATCAGGCCTCCACCTTTCCGTCCGGGGTATTGAGGCGGTCCAGCACCTCCAGCAGCTGCATCAGGTCATCCACCACGAAATCAGGCTCGGTCTCGTCGTCAGCTGCCTTGTCGGCGTACTTGCTGTACTGGTCCCCGTAGCGGGCATAGACCGTATGCAGTCCCGCATTGCGGCCACCCAGGATGTCGCGCTCCTTCCAGTCGCCGATGATCACCGCGCGCCCGGGTTGCACATCCAGCTTCTCGAGGGCCATACGAAAGGGCGTGGGATCGGGTTTGTGATGGCCCGTATCGTCGAAGGTCAGTACCAGGTCGAAGGTGTGTTGCAGGCCCAGATAGACCAGGCGCACCCAGGCCTCGAAGCGGGGGGCGTCACTGACCACGGCCAGCTTGTAACCCTCCTTGAGCAGCTGGTTCAGCACCATCTTGGCATGGGGATAGGTTACCAGCGCCCCGTCCCTGGCCCGACGGTAGGCCACCACCGCCGCGGCCAGGATGCGGTCC
>QNDV01000562.1 GCA_003646045.1 bacterium | reverse complement strand
TGCACCCGGGAGATTTTGCCCGTGCCGTCGGCAACTACCAGCTCCTGCCGGCAGCCGCCGTCAACCCGGTGGCCGTGGTGCTGCCCTGGATGGAGTTGCTGCTGGGAATCTTTCTCCTGGCCGGCGCCTGGCTGCCGGGCGCCACGGTCTTGAGCACGCTGCTGCTGACCGTCTTCAGCGGCGCCTTGATCTTCAACCTCGCCCGCGGCCTGGACGTGAGCTGCGGCTGTTTTTCCACCCAGATCGCCGGTTCCCCGGCCACCTGGTGGACCGTGGCGCGGGACTTTGCGCTGCTGGCCGCCAGCATCTGGCTGACCGTTTCGGTCTTTTCTTCCGGCCCGGAAAATCACCGCGGCCAGGACGCTGCCCGGTAGCCCAACCCGCTCAACTCTTTCGAATCCAAATTATCGCGGCGCGCAACTATGGGACTTCTTCGCCGCTTTGGCTGGCCCAGTGCACCGCGTAGCGCACCAACTCGGTGCCGTGCTTGAGATTGAGTTTTTCCTTGATCCGTTCGCGGTAGGTGCCGATGGTCTTGATGCTGAGGTTGAGGCGACGGGCGATGTCGCGGCTGCTCAACCCCTGGCTCAGGAGACGGAAAACCTCCAGTTCGCGGTCGGTGAGCCGCTCCAGGGGGGACTTGTCACGGCTTTCGGGGTGGGTGGCCAGGTTGGCCAGGATGTGCTCCTTGACCTTGTCGTTGAGATAGACCTTTCCCGCCAACACCTCCCGCACGGCGCTGACGACCTTCTCCATGGCCTCTTCTTTCATGATGTAGCCCCGGGCACCGGCGTGCAGGGCTCGCTCGGCGTAAAGAAAGGCGTCGTGCATGGAGAGGATCACCACCGGCAGACGTCCCTTGAACCGGCGGGTGACCTCCTTGGCCAAGTCGATGCCGTCGCCCTTGGGCAACGTAATATCGGCAATCACCAGGTCCGGGGAAAACGCCTCGAAGGCCTGCCAGGCCTGGGCCACGCCTTCGGCGCCCGCGCACACCTCCAGATCCTCTTCCTGGTTGATCAGTTCGGTCAACCCCAGGCGGAAAATCGGATGATCTTCGACAATCAGGATCCGTTTTTTGGTCATCGCCTACTCCACCACGGTCATTTCTTGGGGCAGGGTCAAGGTCACGCGGCATCCGCCGCCGTCAACTTCACCAAAATCCAGGGTGGCCCGGATCATCTTGGCACGGAAACCCATGATCCGCAAACCCATCCCTTTCGAACTCACCGTTTCCTGCATCCCGGCACCGTTGTCGCACACCACGAGCCGCACCAGTCCCTCGTCACGGTACAGGGAAATGGTGACACGCGTGGCCTTGCCGTGGCGCACGGCATTCTGCACCGCCTCCTGGACGATGCGAAAGATGTGGGTGGCGATCACGTTGTCGCGGATCGGCACCTCGGTGCGGCAGTCAAAACGGCAGTCGATGCCGAACACCGTCGACGTGCTGGCAGCCAGCTCCCGCAGCGAGTACTCCAGCCCGTGGTCCACCAGGTAGACCGGGCACAACCCCCGGGCCAGGCGGCGGGTCTTGCCGATGGCCTCCTTGATCAGGCCGGTGATCTGTGCGCTCAGCACCGGGGCGTCGGGGGCGCCTTGCTCCACCTTCTTTTGCAGCACGGTGCACAACCCCTCGATACCAATGAGATGCGGCCCGAGGTCGTCGTGCAAGTCCTGGCCGATGTTCTGGCGCTCGCGGTCGCCGATGTCCATCACCTGTTTTTCCAACCGCCGCAACTCGGAAATGTCCCGGTGGATGGTCACGCTGCCCAGCAGGCGCCCCTCCCGGTCGCGGTAGACGGCGCCGCTGATGCTCACCTCGATGAGGTTGCCCCGCTTGGTAAAACGCCGGGTCTCGACGCTGTTGAGCGGCTGGCCGCTGAGCAAGCGTTTGAGCCCCTGGCGGGTCTCTTCGTGGGTCTCGGCGGGAACGAAGTGATCCATGCGACGGCCGAGACATTCCTCGGGGGTCCACCCGTACACGCGGGTGAAGGCCGGGTTGAGGTAGGCCACCCGGCCTTCCACGTCGTAGACAATGATCGGGTCGGGAGTGGCTTCCATCACCGAGCGGTGCTTCTCCTCGCTGAGGCGCAGGGCCGCCTCGGCTTCCTTGCGCTCGGCGATCTCGTTCTCCAGGCTGCGGCTGTAGGTCTGGAGCCGATCCATGAAGGTGTTGAAATAGGAAGCCAGGCGTCCCACCTCGTCGGTGCTCTCGATGCGCAGCCGCCCGGACATGTCCCCCCGGGCCGCCAGGTCCATCTGGTCGATGAGGGCATTGAGCGGCCGGGTGATGGACCCGCTGATCCAGAAGGTCACCGGCAGCAGGATCACCAGGCAGGCCATGCCGGTGATGATGATCACCCGGCTGATGTCGTCCAGGGGGGTATGCACCTCGTCCAGGTAGCTCGACGAGGCCAGCACCCATCCGTACTCGGGCAAATCGGTGTAAACCACCAGCTTGGTGCGCGCCACCGGGTCGCCCGGGTTTTGCCACGCGTACACCAGCTTGCCCTGCTTCCGGGTGAGCATGGTGCGGATGGGATGCTCCTGCCCGCCTTCCCGCTCCAGCAGGTTGACCCCCTCGAGACTCGGGT
>QNDV01000561.1 GCA_003646045.1 bacterium | reverse complement strand
GTACCGGATGCCTCGCGGGCCGCGGGGGTCATGGGCGGGTTGATAAATCCGGCCACGCGGGACGAGGTGATCGCCACGGTCAACCAGCAGTATGCGGAGGTGCGCCGTCAGCGTGCCGAGAAGAACGAGTCCCGGGTGCTGTTGCCTCTGGCGGAGGCCCGTGCCAACGGCCTGGCGCTGGACTGGTCTGAGTACCGGCCGCCCGCGCCGAAGCAAGTCGGGGTACACCGCGTGACGGCCACCATCGCGGAGCTGCGTGAGGTAGTGGACTGGACCCCCTTCTTCCACACCTGGCGTCTGCCGGGGAGCTGGCCCGCCATCCTGGATGATCCTGAAACCGGTGCCGAGGCCCGGCGGCTGGTGGACGAGGCCAACGCCCTGCTGGATACCTGGGAAAAGGACGGATCGGTTTCCGCTCACGGCGTTGCGGGGTTGTTGCCCGCGGCGAGGGATGGGGACGATCTGGTCTTCGAGACTCCAGCCGGTGCGCAACGCGTGCCCTTCCTGCGGCAGCAGCGGCGCAGCGCCGGCGGCAGACCCAACCTGAGCCTCGTGGACTTCGTGGCGCCGAAGGATGGCCCTGCGGACTGGGTCGGGGGTTTCGTGGTGACCGTGCGTGGCGCCGGCGTCCTGGCTGACGCCCGCGAGGCGGCGGGGGACGATTATGATTCCATCCTGATCAAGGCCGTGGCTGATCGCCTGGCCGAGGCCTTTGCCGAACACCTGCACCGTCGGGTGCGCACTGAACTGTGGGGCTACGCCGCGGACGAGGACCTGGACAACACCGCCCTGGTGGCCGAGGGGTATCGGGGCATCCGCCCCGCACCGGGCTACCCGGCCTGTCCCGACCACTATGGCAAACACGCCCTGTTCGAACTGCTGGATGCGGCGGCCGCCACCGGTGTGGAACTCACCGAGAACTGGGCCATGACCCCGGCGGCCAGCGTGGCCGGCTGGTACTTCAGCCATGCCGAGGCCCGCTATTTCGGCATGGGCCGTCTGGGTCGTGACCAGGTGGCTGACTATGCCAGGCGTGCCGGACTGGATGAGGAAACAGCAGCCCGCTGGCTGGGGGCGAATCTGGATTAACCGCTTATCTTGGTCGCGGATGAACCACCCGCGAAAGGAACGGCATGCACGTCACCGACCATCTGGACCGCGCCCAGCGCACTCTTTTCAGCTTCGAAATCATTCCCCCGGCGCGGGGCAAGTCCGTGGGCGACATCATCCGCATGGTGGAGCAGATCGCCCCGGTGAAGCCGCCCTTCATCGACGTGACCAGCCACACGGCCGAGGCCACGTACGACGAACTTCCCGACGGCACCATCAAGCGGCGCGTGCGCAAGAAGCGACCCGGCACCCTCTCGATCTGCGGCATCATCCAGAACCGTTGGGGCATCGATACGGTGCCGCACCTGCTGTGCACGGGGTTCACCAAGGAAGAGACCGAGGACGCGGTCATCGAGCTGAACTACCTGGGCATCCATAACGTGCTGGCCATCCGCGGCGACGAGCCCAACTACGTCAAGGCCTACGACAAGAGCCGCTCGCGCAACATCTACGCCCGCGATCTGGTGAGCCAGCTGGCGGACCTGCGCCGGGGCCGCTATCTGGAGGACCTGACGGGCAGCGAACCGGTGAATTTCTGCGTCGGGGTGGGCGGCTATCCCGAAAAACATGTGGAGGCGCCCAATTTCAAGACGGACATCCGGCACCTGAAGGCCAAGATCGAGGCGGGGGCCGACTACGTGGTGACCCAGATGTTCTTCGACAACGCCGACTACTTCCGCTACGTCAAGCTGTGCCGCGAGGCGGGCATCGAAGTCCCCATCATTCCCGGCATCAAGCTCATCGACGGTGCGCGCCAGCTCACCACCCTGCCCAAGCACTTCCACGTCTCCATACCCGACCAGCTGGTGGACGAGATCAATGAGAGTCCGGACCACGTGGGCGAGATCGGCAAACGCTGGTCACGCAAACAGGTGGAGGGGTTGATCGAGGGCGGGGCACCGTGCATCCACTTCTACGTGATGAATGACGCAGCGCCGGCGGTGGAGATCGTCCGGGATCTGGTCTGAGGATAGTACGGCCAGGACAGATCACGCTTGAAAGACGACGTAGCCCGCACCGGATGCCTCGTAGCAACTGCGGGGCGTACCGTGCCTGCTCAGGCGCCGGAACATCTTGCGCACCGCGTTGAGATCTCCGGGCAGACGCTCGATCCTCGGCTCGGGATCGTGGCCAAACAGGATGGCGGCGGTGACGGAGTCCTGGTGAACATCCATCCCCACCCAGATGGCATCAGTGGTAGACTGTGACATGGCTGGGCTCCTTTACGGGAATGAGAGCTGCTACTCTCATGTGGCCCTTGGTAAAAGTGGACCAACCCACCATATACCGTCGGGCCCAGCCGTTCCATTTTGTCTAAGGCCAGGCGCACCTGACTAGCTGTCCGCCCCCAAATTATTTTATATCAAAAAAGTGCCAAATTTTGATTTTGTTGTGCTATAATCGATCCATCGCCCAATTCGATATTGCTCAACGTTTTCCGGCCAACTGGGGGTGTGCCCGTGAATGACTATCATTTGCGCGGTAGTGTTC
>QNDV01000560.1 GCA_003646045.1 bacterium | reverse complement strand
GGCCCCTTTTGCCAACCCTGACCTTGGTTGAGCCGGTCCTGCCCTTGGTCAAACCGATCTCCTACCGGTACGGGGCGTCCCACGGACGCCAGGAATTACAGACATACCACCGCATCACCGTGGAGTGGACTCCGGATAAATGGTTGCACTGATCACTCTTGATGATATCACCCGCCGGGGCCGCGTGTAAACCTGCGGTCGCCCCGCCAGGTGGTTAAAGTGCCATCCCAGACCGCCATGGCCGCCTCCGGTCGACCATGCCACAGCTGCCACCCGGCGTGGGCCGCCAGATAGGCTATCTGGCAGGGGATCAGCACCGGCCAACGCTTGCGGGGCCAGTGCTTGCGCAGCAGGCGGATATGGCTGGCACTGCGCAGACGCAGCTTTCGCGCGCTGGTACCACCCACCGAGGCACTCACCTTGTGCAGGATCAATGATCGCGGTACGTGCAGGATACGTCCCCCGGCCTCGCCGATGCGCAGGCAGTAGTCGGTATCCTCGCCATAGAAATAGAAATCCTCGTCCAGTTCGCCAACGTTGCGCAGGGCCCGGGGCGACAGCAGCAGAGCGCACCCCGTCCCCCAGTCCACGTAGCGTTCCTCCGTGCGCAGGCGCCCGGTCAGGCGCCGGATCCCCACGTGGCGGATCCAGCCGGTCCAGCGACCGGCGATCCCACCGTCATACCAGGCCCGGGCCGGGTCGTGGGCGTAACACACACGCGGCGTGGCCGCCCAGGCGTCCGGGGCCTCGGCCAGGGCCGTCACCAGATACCGCAAGCTGCCCTCGGGCACGATGGTGTCGTTGTTCAGCAGAAGTACATCGCCGTCCCAACCCGTGGCTGCCAGATGTCGCAGTCCGGCGTTGTTGCCCCCGGCCCAGCGCAGGTTGCTTCCCGTCTGCAGGTACTCGCACCAGGAATGATGTTCGCGGGCCCAGCTGAGCGAGTCGTCGGTGGAGGCGTTGTCGACCACCAGGACCCTCAGGTCGGGATAGCCCGTATCGGCCAGGGACGCCAGGCAATCCGGCAGCACTTCCCGCCCGTTCCAGTTCACCACTACCACCGCCAGGGGCGGCAGGCTCACCATTTGCGGATGGAGCTCAGACACGACGAGCTATACGGAAGGCCTGATCGGGCCGGCGGCCGGCAACCACCAGCTCGGCGATCAACCCCAGGCTGATGAACTGGAAGGCGACGATGATGAAGACCAGCCCGAGCAACAGGGCCGGCCGGAGGCGCAACCCGTGGCCCAACATCCACAGGCTCAGGAAGTAGAGGCTGATCCCCCCGCCGACGGTCAGGAAGCCCATGCCCAGGCGCCCGAACATATGCAGGGGCGAGGTCTGACGCGCATGCAGGAAGTAGACCGTCAACAGGTCCAGGAAACCGTTGACGAAGCGCGCGAATCCGTACTTGGTCCGGCCGTACTTGCGGGCAAAGTGTTTCACCGGCAGTTCGGTAACCCGGAAACCGTCGAGGTGGGCCAGGGCCGGTACGTAACGGTGCATTTCGCCATACAGCCGCACACGCCGGGTTACCTCCCGCCGGTAGCCCTTGAGGCCGCAGTTGAAGTCGTGCAGCTTGAGCCCGCACATCCTGCTGGTGAAGAAGTTGAAGATCTTGCTGGTGTTGTTCTTGATGAAGCTGTCCTTGCGGTCCTGTTTCCAGCCCGAGACCAGATCCCAACCCTCGTCCAGTTTGGCCGCCAGGTGGGGAATCTCGGCGGGGTCATCCTGCAGGTCGGCATCCATGGTGATGACCACCTCGGCACTGGCTGCCTCGAAACCCGCGGCCAGGGCCGCCGCCTTGCCGAAATTACGGCCAAAGCCCAGGCAATGCACACCGGGATAGGATGTCGCCAACTCCTGCACCACGTCAAAGGTACCGTCGCTGCTGCCGTCATCGACGATCCACACCTCCCAAGTCCGGCCCATGGCACCGATGACGGCGGCGATACGCTCCACCAACTCGGGCAGGGACTCGGCCTCGTTGAAGGCGGGGACCACCACCGCAATATCGCAGCGCACGGATTCGGTAGGATGCGGATTCAATCCCGGTTCCTCCTGGCGATGGCCCATTCCACCTCACGGGCCAGGCCCGTGGCGAAATCGACCGTGGGTTCGTAGCCGATGGACGACTGGACATGGGTGCGGTCCGAGAACGTGTCCCGGACATCACCGAGGGCGGTCTCGGTGTAGCGGATCTCTGCCTTCACCCCCGGAGCGCGGGCGGAGATGATCTGCTGCAGCTGCTCGAGGGCGTCCCCGAAGGCCACCCGGCTGCCGCCGCCGGTATTGAATACGGCCCAGGTCTCGTCGCAGGCCACGGCCAACAGGTTGGCCCTCACCGCGTCGGCCACGAAGGTGAAGTCGCGGGTCTGGGAACCGTCGCCGTAGACTTCGAAGACCCGGCCGTCCAGGGCCGCTTCGATGTACTTGCGGAAGGCCATGTCCGGTCGCTGCCGAGGCCCATAGACCGTGAAGTAGCGCAGGCTGGAAGTGGGTACACCGAAGTTCATGGCGTACAGGACGCACAAGTGCTCCGCCGCCAACTTGGTCACGCCGTAGGGTGAGCGGGGCCGTGGCAGGGCTTCCTCGGTGACGGGCAACTC
>QNDV01000559.1 GCA_003646045.1 bacterium | reverse complement strand
TCGAGGCGTCTGGCGTAGTCACCCACAGAGGAGAAGGGCAGGGCTGTCACGATGCGGGCTCCTCTATGAAAGCGGGGCGGCCAGCCGATGCCAGCCGCCCCGAGTAGTCAGTTGGGTCAGGAGGTCGCCTAGGCGACGTCGTTCCCGTAGATGCCCAGCGGGTCCACCGCAGCCACCTGGAACACGTCCCGGACCTTCAGGTCGATCTGGTCCTTGAGGAACATGTCCCCGAACCGGTTGTCGTCGCTGATGAAGATGTCGGGGGCGTTGTTGCCTCCCAGCGTGCCGAAGCGCAGCACCTCAGCCTGGGTCGGCTCCGCGAGGAGGAACCAGTCCGTGGCGTTGGTGGCCCCGTAGTCGATGAAGACCTCGGGGACTGCCGTGCCCAGGACGCCCATCGTCTGCGGGACGCTGCTGCCCGTGTTGCCGCCCATCAGCTCGTTGATGATGAAGGACGCCGCGCTCAGGAGGGCGAAGGGGATGATGAGGTACTTGGGCACCACGCCCTTGGCTACCCCGCCGTTGCCCGTGCCCTGCATCATCGCCGTGATGGAGGTGATCAGGTTGTCCTTGCCGGCCTGGTCAGCAGTCAGGGCCAGGACGCCCTCGTTGGGCGGGGTACGGCCGGCGTCGGTCAGTTTGGACGTGTCGGCCATCGTCGGCTGCGTGGCCTTGCGGATCAGGGCGAGGGTCGAGGTGAAGCGAGTCTCCATCGCCGCCTGGCCGATGCGCTGGATGATGGTCTGCCACAGGCCCAGGTCATCGTTCAGCATGTCCTCCCAGGTGATCGTCTCCAGACCACCCTTCTTGGCGAGGGCCAGCGTCTCCTTGCGGTCGGTCGGGCTGGTCAGGGCCAGGTAGGTCCCGCCCTTGGCGACGGCCGGCAGGTTGCCGTAGTAGCCGACGTTGATGATGTTGTTCTCGCGGAAGTCGCCATACGGGACCTCGCGGACCAGCTTCAGGTAGTTGCCGTAGTTCGCCTGCCCCTGGTAGGTGGCGAGCAGGGCCCGGTACAGGGCGTCCTCGAACACGTTGCTGAAGTCGGTGTCATCGATGGCCTCCTTCATGCGGCGTCGGGGGGCCCTCGAGCCGCCCCGGCTGTTGCCGGCCCACGCCTCGGAGACGCGGAGGTCGGCGTTCCTGCCGTTCAGGAAGTGGCGCTCGATGAAGCGGTTGAGGCTGAAGAGGGACGAGTCGTGCCCCTCGGGTGCCTTGACGAAGTTCGGCGCGAACATGTGCGCCAGGGCCTCGGTCAGGCGGTCCCGGCGGTCGCCCGTGATCTCCACGGTCGGCGGGATGTGGCTGCCGATGGCGAGGTCGAGGAACGAGCGGGAGCTCTCCGCGATGCGGGTGGCCTCGGCCAGGTCGATGACCTTGCCGGAGTGCTGCTTCACGATGCCGCCGATGGCCTCGGTCGGGATCTTGGCGGACTCGAGCGCACGCTCCAGCACCGGACCGGATGCCGCCACCTGGATCGCCTTGAGGGCGTCGGCGTTGGCCTTGGTCTGGGCCTCGAGCAGGCGGGTGGCCGACTCGGTCACGTTCTCGGTGGTGGCGGGGGCTGCCTCGGCAACCGGCGCGGCTTCCTCGGCCTCGGCCTCTGCCTCTTCGGCGGGGGCCTCCTCGGGCATGGACAGGAGCGACTCGAGCAGCGTGATCGCATCGCGGATCACGTCCTCGCCCTCGCCCTCGATGATGCGCTGGGTGTCGCCTGATCGGCCGATGCCGGATGCGAGGTCAGCGGCACAGGCGGCCGACTCCTTCACGCGCTTGGCGATGTGGGCGGCGAGGAGGGTGACATTCCAGGCGCCATCGTAGCCCTCTACCAGGCGGGGGAAGCGGCCACGCAGCGTCTTGAGCAGGTCCATCGAAATCTCCTTGTTGAGGGAAGCGGCGATCCGGTTGATCCGGCCTCCCGCAGCGGGGTGAGTGACCAAGTCCACCGAGTCAATCAGGTGGATCGTGGCATGGTTGTTGGTGTCCAGGTCGGCCTGGCCGTCGATCGAGAGGCCCAAGGTGGACAGGCCGCCGGATGACTCGAGGGCGCGGAGGCGGGCGTCGATCGCTGCCGCCTCGGGTAGGTCCAGCGCCAGGACCAGCGTGGCCTCGACGCATCCGTTCGACTCGTTGAAGCGGGTGGCCTCGTAGTGGCCGATCACGTTGGACACGGTGCGCCCTGCCGCATCATCGTCTTCCGAGTGGTTGTATTCACCGTCTACCGGCCGACCCGCCGCACTCACCACCGGCATTGCCTTGGCGGGCCGGCCGTCGAAGATGCCGGCCTCTACTGCTCTGCGGAGGTCTGACCTACGGTAGATGGGTCCATTGAGTGACTTGCCTGCCTGAATGAGGACGACAGACCATCGGCCGGTGCCTTGTGCGCTGCCAATGATGCGGGAAGCGTGCCTCATTGGGCCCGAAAGTACACTAGCTATGAGTCGAGAGTGCAAACAATCTCACGAACACCACTAGGGCACCACTCGGAGAGGCTACCGCGTACCCGCTGCAGTCGCAGGAGCCGGCGCCCGCTTCTTGATGTAGGGCTGTTTCGCCCTGCTGCGTGGGATCCGGGTGTACGAACACCTGCAGTTCGCCACCTGGCCGATCGGGAG
>QNDV01000558.1 GCA_003646045.1 bacterium | reverse complement strand
CAAACAGGTGATCAGATTCATTTTGCTGATGCGGCGGGTTATACGATGGTCAAAATGAACTGGTTTAATGGTTTGAAAATGCCGTCTATTGTTATCAAGCGTCTGGATGGTCAATATGACACAATAAAGACGTTTAACTATAGTGATTTTAAGCAAAATCTGGGGTGACAATCCCTGTTTGCTATACATATGGAATGTCTTAAATGAAAAACAATGTACTTATTCTCGGCGCAGGTGGCGTTGCTAATGTAGTCGCACATAAATGCGCCCAATATAATGATGTTCTTGGTAATATTTGTCTTGCATCCCGAACCCTGAGCAAATGTGATGCAATCATCGACAGTGTAGAGCGTAAAAACAACCTGAAAGATGCTAGTAAAACACTGTATTCCCGCCAGATTGATGCAATGGATATTGATGCCACCGTAAAACTGATTGAAGACACGCATTCAGAGATTGTTATCAATGTCGGCAGTCCGTTTATTAATATGTCAGTATTGCAGGCTTGCCTGAAAACAGGGGCTGCCTATATAGACACAGCCATTCATGAAGACCCCGACAAGATCTGTGAAAACCCACCCTGGTATGCCAACTATGAATGGAAATATCTGGATGCCTGCAAGGAAAAAGGACTAACGGCCATTCTTGGTGCAGGCTTTGATCCCGGTGTAGTCAATGCCTATTGTGCCTATGCAGTTAAGCATTATTTTGACACAATCGACAGCATTGACATAATGGATGTGAATGCCGGGGATCATGGTAAATACTTCGCGACCAATTTTGATCCTGAAATCAATTTCAGGGAATTTACCGGACAGGTCTGGACGTGGATAGAGGGCAAATGGGTTAGTAAAGCCGTGCATTCAGAAAAACAAAACTACACATTCCCTGTCGTTGGCGAGCAAACCATTTATTTAACCGGACACGATGAACTGCATTCCCTGTCCAAAAATATCAAGGCGGATACCATTCGTTTCTGGATGGGTTTTGGCGATCATTATATTAACTGCTTTAATGTATTAAAAAATATTGGTTTACTCTCTGAACAACCCGTGACAACCGCAGAAGGTCTGGAAGTTGTGCCGCTAAAAGTGGTTAAAGCCTGTTTGCCCGACCCTGCATCTCTTGCTGAAAACTATACGGGTAAAACCTGTATAGGCAATCTGGTCAAGGGTCAAAAGAACGGTGAAGAAAAAGAAATATTTATCTATAACACCTGCGATCACAAAGCCTGCTATGAAGAGGTGGAATCCCAGGCCATTTCCTATACGGCAGGTGTGCCCGCAACGGCAGCAGCCATCCTGATTGCCAATGAAAGCTGGGATGTCAAACATATGGTTAATGTAGAAGAGCTTGATCCTGATCCCTTTATTGAGCTGCTGGATAAGATGGGGCTCAGTACCGAGATAATTAACTCCAGTGCCGGGAAAGAGGAAGACTGATATGAAAAACGTACTCATTATCGGGGCAGGGGGTGTCGGTGCAGTCGCCGTACATAAATGCGCCCAAAATAATGATGTCCTGGGCGATATCTGCATTGCTTCAAGAACACTTGAGAAGTGCGAAGCGATTATCGACAGTGTGCATAGAAAAGATAATCTGAAAGACAAAAATAAACAGCTCTATGCCAGACAACTTGATGCCGGCAAACGTGAAAATGTCGTCACAGCCATTCAGGAAACAGCCTCTGACATCGTGATTAATGTCGGCACGGCGTTTGTTAATGAAGTTATTATGGATGCCTGCCTGGAAGCAGGAGCAGCCTATATTGATACGGCAGTCGCGGAAGATATTAATGTCATTAATGCGCCATACCCCTGGTATGCTGAATTTGAATGGAAGCGTAAATCACAGTTTGCCGAAAAAGGTGTAACCGCTATTCTGGGGGCTGGATTTGATCCCGGTGTGGTCAATGCCTGGTGTGCCTATGCCTTAAAGCATGAATTTGACAAGATCAATGTGATCGATATTATGGATGTTAATGCGGGAGATCACGGCAAATACTTCTCTACCAATTTTGATCCGGAAATCAATCTGCGGGAAATTCTTGAAGATGTGGGTTACTGGGAAGACCGACAATGGAAGGAATGTGGACACCATGAAATATCCAGGTCTTATCCCTTTCCTGTGGCCGGCGAGCAAAAAGTGTATTTAATGGGGCATGATGAAGTGCATTCCCTGTCCATTAATATGGATGTTGATACGGTGCGTTTCTGGATGGGTTTTGGTGATCATTATCTAAACTGTTTTCAGGTGTTGGAAAATATTGGTCTGCTCAGTCATGAAGCCATTACCACAGCGGAAGGGCAGCAAGTAATCCCTTTAAAAGTAGTCAAAGCCTGTTTGCCTGATCCTTCATCTCTGGCTCCAGACTATACAGGAAAAACCTGTATTGGCAATCTGATTAAAGGTGAAAAAGATGGTAAGGAAAAAAGCATTTTTATCTATAATATCTGCGATCATCAAGAATGTTATAATGAGGTTGAATCACAGGCTATTTCCTATACAGCAGGAGTGCCGCCTGTTGCAGCAGCCATATTAATTGCACAGGGGATATGGGATGTCAAAAAAATGGTTAATGTGGAAGAGCTTGATGCTGATCCTTTTCTCGACTTACT
>QNDV01000557.1 GCA_003646045.1 bacterium | reverse complement strand
TCGAGGACGCGCGCAAGCTGGGCCTGCTCGTGGTGGAGCGTGACGCCCGGGCCGGTGGTACCTGGGTAGTCCAGGGTCTGGGCGAGGGACAGGGTGGCGAAGTGGTGGCGACTCCAGCTCCCACTCCCGCCGGTGAAGCCAATGGTCGCAGTCGCAGCAGTCGTCGCCGACGCCGCGGGGGGCGCCGCAAGAGTAGCGACGAAGCAAGGGCGAACGCGGAACAGGCAGCGGAGCAGAAGTCCGGCACGAAGAATGCCGAGGTTTCAATACCCGCGCGCGAGAAGGACGCGCCGAAGCAGGTATCCACCACGCCGGATCCGGTTCGCAAGAAGACGGCGGACACGGGGGCGCCCGCAGAGGCCGCCGACAAGACACCGTCCGGGAAGACGGCCAGGAAGACGACGAAGAAGACCACCAGGAAGCCCACCGGGCAAACGGCCAAGAAGACAGCCAAGAAAACCGTCAAGAAAACGGTCAAGAAGACAACGCAGAAGAAGGCACCTGCCAAGAAGACTCCTGCCAAAAAAACCACCACCAAGAAAACCGCCTCGAAAGCGCCCGCTCGCAAGAATACCAGGAAGAAATCTCCGACCAGGAAATCCGATTCATGATGCTGACGGGTGACTAAAGAAATACTTATTTTCTGACGGTAAATGCCGATAACAAGCAGGTATTAAGGCATGCGCGCAGGTGCTGTGCTTAATTCGTTCATTTGATCCGGAGTTTGATCATGACCGTTTCGACCCTGCCCTGCACCGCCGAGCTCGCCTTCGAAGAAGCGCTCGATGCCATGGGTGGCGATGGCGAACTGCTGCAGGAGATCGTCGAGATCTTTCTGGAGACGGGCCACGAACAACTACGCCAGCTCGAGACCGCTGCCGAACGGGGCGATATGGAGCTGCTGCAGAACGTGGCCCACAGTCTGAAGGGTAGTGCGGCCAGCATCGGCGCCCTGGGTTTCGCGGCCGTTGCCCGCGATGTGGAATGCATGGCCAGGGTCGGTGGCAGGACCCATGTCCAGGAACTCCTGGTCCACCTGCGCGAAAAATACGAGGAACTGGAAGCGGTCTGTGCCGAGGTCGACTGGGACATACTACCGAGCCTGAGCTACTGAAGCCGCGGCCGGACCGCAAACGAGGGCGCCGCCCGGATCGACCGGGCGGCGCCTTTTTTCGTGGGGAGGCCTCCGTGCCTGCCCCGTTCGGTTTCCCGCCGTTAGCGGTTTTCCTCCTCGTCGTCAGTGGACGTTTCGGAAGCGACGGAGAGATCCGCGTCATCCTGCTCGGGGTTGGTCACCACGGCCACGGCCAAGTCACCCAACACCAGGTCACCTTCCTGCCGCGGCGCGGGATCGACTCCGAAACCCGCTGCCAGAGCGACCAGGTCCAGGGGCTGTCGGTCAGGGTCGCCATGCAGTTCGGCAACCCGGGCCAGGCTGACGGTGGCGCGGGCATGATCGGCGTCGCGGGACAGGGCAGCCTCGTAGGCTTCCGCCGCCTGGGCATACCAGCCGGTGCGTTCGAGAGCCACGCCCAGGTTGTTGTGGATGCAGGCGGCATCGGTCAGGCCGGCGGCGCGGGCCAGGGCCGGCAACGCCTCGTCGAACCGTTCCTGTTCGATGCGGATCAGACCCAGGTTATTGAGGGCCCAGACATCGTCGCTGCTGGTGCGCAGGATGCTCTCGTAACTCGCGGCCGCCTGGTCCAGAACTCCGGCCCGGTGGTACAGCCGCGCCTGCAGACGTTGGGCGCCGACATCCCCGGGGGCCAAATCCAGGGCGATGGTGACAGCTTCCCGGGCGTCGGCATCACGATCCATGGCCAGCAGCACGCGGGTGTGGTTGATCACGCTCTTGAGATGTGCGGGCTGCATGGTGCGGGCGTCGGCCAGGGCCTCGTCGGCGGTCTCGAGATCGCCGGCCTTCCAGGCACTCATGCCCAGCATGTACATGCCCCACACGTTATCGGGATGATCGGCGACGTAGCGTTCGAAGAGGTCGATGGCCTCGTCATAGGCACCATCGTGATAGGCGGTCTCGGCCTGGACGTAGGTAACGGGTTCCGGCTCGGGCGCGATTTCGATTACCGGTTCATCGATGATGACGACGGTTGGTTCGGTTTCGATGACGGGTTCGGTGACGATTTCCTGCGGTGCGGTGATTTCCGCGACCGTGGGGTTGATCTCCTCGCCGCCGCCCTGGAAGCGCACGCCGATAAAGATGGTCACGCCCAGCAACAGCACAAAGAGGATACCGGCTTCGGCAAACTTGAGTTTGCGTTCGCGATCGGGAGTGAGGTTCTGCTTCTGCATGGCTCTTTCCTTTCTTGCGGGATGGCGGGGTATCGGGTTGCCCGCCGTGTTGGCTCCTTCACCTCCCTTGTCGCAAGACCGTGGCCGCCGTGCCACTACGGTCGCCGGTGCTGTAACTACGCTATATCAAGGAAGTTAGGCTGACAGTAGCGGGCGTGTGCAGGTGGAGTGTGTCCGTTCGGCCACGTCTCGTTCGTGGACCCTGGCACACGACGACCCGGCCACCAGGTGGGTGCCGGGCCGTCGATCAGTCAGCCGATATCAGTCCAGGTCCCGCCAACCGTCAGGCAGCAGATCCGGCGCCACCATCATCACGG
>QNDV01000556.1 GCA_003646045.1 bacterium | reverse complement strand
TTTGTGGCTCTGCCCTGGGTACCCGTGGGCGGGCATCCGGCCGTGCTCATCGACATCGCCGGTCGCAACGCCCATCTCTTCGGGACCAGCTTCACCAACCAGGACTTCCATCTGCTGTTCTTCGTGCTGATCGGTCTGGGCCTGGCCATGTTCGTGGTAACGTCCCTGTTCGGCCGGGTATGGTGCGGATTCGCCTGCCCCCAGACCGTGTTCATGGAAGGTGTCTTCCGACCCATCGAGCGCATCATCGAGGGCCGGCGCCTCGACCGCATCCGGCGCAACAAGGCGGGCGGCGCCGACATGGTGTGGCGCAAGATCCTCAAGCACGCCATCTACATCTTCCTGTGCTGGAATCTGGCCATCGCCTTCATGGCCTACTTCATCCCCACCAGGCAGATGCTGCACGAGATACCGTTCTTCCCCGGCAACTCCACCGCCCTGATCTGGAGCCTGTCCTGGACCGCGCTGCTGTACTTCGACTACAGCTGGTTCCGCGAGCAGACCTGCCTGATCATCTGTCCCTACGGACGCCTGCAGGCCACACTGGTGGACTACGACACGGTGATCATCGGCTATGACGAAAAACGCGGCGAGCCCCGCAGCAAGGGTGTCGACACCGGTGGCGACTGTATCGACTGCCGGCGCTGCGTGGACGTCTGCCCCACGGGCATCGACATCCGCAACGGCCTGCAGCTCGAATGCATCGGTTGCACCAACTGCATCGACGCCTGCGACGAGATCATGCTGAAGATAAAGAAGCCCAAGGGCCTGGTCCGTTTCGACAGCTCACGGGGTTTCGAAACCGGGCAGAGCCGCCTGCTGCGGCCGCGTTTCTACATCTATGCCGTGGTCATGCTGGCCCTGTTGGGGCTGTTCGTGGTGCGCGCGGGAAACCGCAAGCCTTTCGAAGTGACGGTGATGCGTTCACAGGGTCTGCCGTTTACCATCGACGATGGTGTGATCCGCAACCTCTATACGTTGCAGCTCCAGAACAAGACGGACCAGCGGCGGGTGTACTTCATTGAGCCGGCAAAGGACGCCCTGGCGGGCCACGAGGGTGTGGATTTCATCATCCCCCAGCCGCGGGTGGAAGTGGCGGGACTGAGTGACGTACCGCTGACCATTTTCGCCATGATGCCCAGGTCCGAGTATTCTGTATCCGAGGACTTCAACTTCACCTTCACCGATTCGAACAGCGGACTGGCCAGCGATGTGCAAGTCCGCTTCCGAGGGCCCTGAGATGAGAAAATGGCTCCATGACCGACCCTGGATCTGGGTCGTGCTGTTCCTCGCCCTGCTGATGGCCGGCAGCTTCACCACGCTGGTCATCGCGGAACTGAACCGGCCGACCATCGTGAAGGATGGTGCGGGGCGCTGGTAGCGCCCCCGCGACTAGAACCAGTATCGCAAGGTGATGAGCGCGATGACCCCGTCCGAGTCCTGCTCCGAATTCCTGACGGGCCGCTGCCACCAACCGATCTCCGTGCCGATCGTGAAATCCGGTTTACCTGTGTACCAGACGCCAAACAAGGCGGCTGACATTCCCGAATGGGGATTGTCGGACGGGGAACCCCATTTGTAGCCCAGGCTAAGACCAAGAGGAACCTTCGTCCTGGCTTTCAAGTCCAGATCAACCATGCCGTTGAGCTCGTAGATCGCCTTGGATACGTTGGAGAAATCAGGCTCTTCGAAAATACCGCCCCTGGCATTGAAGCGCACGCCCCAACCGGGCGCCAGAGCATAGGCCGTGTTCGCCGACAACAACGTTTTCCAGATCTTGTTGTCCGACGTCAGCGGTGCTGTTTCCAGTGATCCGCCTGAGCCGATGTGTTCGGCAAATGACCGCAATGAGAAGATCGTTGTGCTGGAGTAACCCCAGTCAAGGCCAAGGGAAACCTGAGCACGCTCACTGCGGATCAGTCGTTTTTTCAGCGAGATGGCGAAGTCCGTGTCCACCGTGGCGCCCTCGGACAGGATCGATTCCATGTTTGTACCGGCCCGAGCCAGTCCCTCCACCGCGACCCGCACAGCCCAGGTTTCCCAGAGGTTCTGCTGGAAATCCAGACCCAGGGCCGCGAAGAATATGCTTCCTTCGTAGGTGAACAGCAGATTGCCGTCCAGATCGTAGAAGGGCCGGGCCGTATTCACAGCCATGCCCCCACCTACGTTGTTGGCCAGGGTTGTGGAGACGAAGGGATCGTCGATGTAATTGGACGGCGTAAAGGAATGTCCGTCCAGGATACGCTCCGCCCCGTCGGACAACTCGGAGGCCAGACCGGCTGTCCCGGTCAGAGCCAGGACCAGAGCCAGTCCCAATATGGTTAGTCTGTATTCCCTGTTGCTCATGCTCGTATGGTTTCCTTCCGGCCCGGGTTCGTCATGATCCATCGTCTCCGTATTGCATCCGCTTCACCGCCGCGGCACACGCCGCCTCCAGAACACCCATGAACGGTGGTCCCTGTTGGGATGTGCCCGTCACCCGGATGTATGGATCCCCGGTCCGGAGGGAATCCGGCGCGTCCGTTCGCGCGTCCTCGGGGTTGTAGAGTTCTTTTGCATCGTGCCGGATGGTACCCCCCCACAGCGAGAGTCCCGTTTGCAGGTCGTATATTTCGAGGGTCACCGTCAACCGGCGGCGGGT
>QNDV01000555.1 GCA_003646045.1 bacterium | reverse complement strand
TGAGCCGTGCCATGGGCATGCTCAGCCAATTGATCATCAACCGTGCCATGGGATCGCCCATCGAGCGACCGAAGTCCGTGACCACAAAGTGGATGAAAGCACAGGTCAAGTAACTCCGCCCCCTGGTCCCCCTGTGGATCGGTGTTGGATACAAGAAACCCAGGTAATCCGCAGGCCGCAGGCCGAGGACATCCTGGGTTTCTTGTATCCAACGCCGATCCGCAGGAGACCCGCGACGGCCCGCTACGGTACAATGGCAAGCAGTCAGCAACAGCCCCTGCGAGAGGTATCGCGTGCCCGAGTATTTGACAGCCTGCCCCCGCAACTGCTACAGCACCTGCGCCATGAGGGTGACGATCCAGGACGGCCGCCTGATTGCACTCGAACCGGAGCCCGCCAATGCCGCCACTCCCGAAGGACCCTGCCTCAAGGGTCTGAGCTATGTCGAGCGGGCCCACAGTCCCGACCGCATCCTGTATCCGTTGCGGCGTCAGACCGACGGCAGCTTCAGCCGTTGCAGCTGGGACGAAGCGCTGGACACGATCAGTTCCCGGCTGCGGACCGTGCGCGACCAGTTCGGAGCCCAGGCCGTACTGCACTATGCGGCCAGCGGCACCAAGGGTCTGTTGAACGACTCCAGTCTGGCTTTCTGGCGCCGCTTCGGGGGTTGCACGACAACCTATGGCGACCTGTGCTGGCCCGCGGGACTGGAAGCAGGGCGCTTGACCCTGGGGCAGAATATCCACAACGCGCCGTGGGATCTGGCCAAGGCCAGGCTGATCGTTTTCTGGGGCAAGAATACCGCCGAAACCAACGTTCATCAGATGAATTTCGTGGAGCAGGCCCAGAGTGCCGGCGCACGCCTCGTGGTCATTGATCCGCGCCGGACCCAAACCAGCGAGCGGGCCGAGTTGCTGATCCAGCCAAGACCCGGCACTGATGGCTACCTGGCTGTGGCGGTGGCCAGATTGTTGATTGAGCGTGGCCATGTGGACCAGGAATTCGTAGCGGCACACGTGAACGGATTCGACGAGTTCGCGGCCATGACCCGCGAGCGGACGGTAACCGAATTGGCGGCCGCATGTGACGTACCGGTGGCGGCGGTTGAACAGCTGGCCGAGTTGATGGGCACCATAAGACCCGCGACAATCTGCGCCGGATTCGGCATGCAGCGCTACACCAATAGCGGCCAGACCATGCGTGCGATCATCGCCCTGTGTGCCATCACCGGCAACCTGGGGCGGCCGGGGGCCGGCTGGGTGTATGCCAACCTGCAGTCCCATGTTTTCAACGAAGTGCGTGACCCGCTGGCCTCGTTGCCACCGTCCGAACCGGACGGCGTGGTGCGCGTCGGCGTTTCGACGGCCAGGCTGGGCCGGGACATGCAGGCACTGCGGGATCCGCCGTTGAAATTAGCCTGGGTTGAGCGGGGCAATCCCCTGGCCCAGAACCCGGATACCCACCGGGTGCGCGAGGCCTTCGGCGACTTGGACTTCTGCGTCGTCGTCGAGCAGTTCATGACCGATACGGCCCGGGTAGCGGACATCATTCTGCCGGCCAAGAACATGTTCGAGCAGTCGGATGTGATCGGCGCCTACTGGCACCATTACCTGCAGTTCAAACCGCAGGTATTGCCACCGGCGGGCGAGGTGAGGCCGGAGACCGAGATTTTTCGTGCGCTGGCCGACCGCCTGGGGATTCTCGACGCCAGGCTGGCGGCGGCCATTCCCGGGCCCGATGACGCGGCGGTACGCGGGTGGCTGGAAACGCGCCTGGCACCGTTGGGCCTGGACCTGGCCGCTTTCGCGCAGGGGCCGGTGAGCGTACCGGGCGGTGTTGAAGTGGCCTTCGGCGACGGGGTCTACCCCACACCGTCCGGCAGGATCGAGCTGGTCAGTCCCGAGGCAGCCGAACGTTGGCAGGTTGATCCGCTGCCGCGCCCATCCCTGCCGCGCGAATCGGCCGCCCGCGCCGACCACGACCCCGCGACACCGCTGCAGATGATGACCCCCAATACCAAGAACCGTATCCACTCCCAATTCGGAAACCTGGCTCTGATCAAGGTACACGACCCGGAACCGGTGGTGCAGATCCACCCCGCTGATGCTGCTGCCCGCAGCATTGCCTGGGGCGACGAGGTTCGCCTGCACAATGCCCGGGGGGAGATCAGGGTGACTGCACGTATCGATGCGGGCATCCGCCAGGGTTGCGTGGCGGTAACCAACGGCTGGTGGGGCGAGCAGGGCGGTCTGGTCAACAAGCTGACGGTGGGACGTGAGACCGACATGGCGCACGGCGCGGCTTTCCACGACAATCTGGTGGAGGTGACTCGCGCATGAGTACCCGCTACGCGTTTGTCCTGGATGTGAACAAGTGCACAGGCTGCCACGCCTGCACCCTGGCCTGCCAGATAGCCAATCAATTGCCCGCCGAACGCCAATGGCGCCAGGTCCGCACCTTCAACGAACTGCATGTACCGGGCGTGGAGACGCTGCATTTGTCCCTGGCCTGCAACCACTGCCGCGACGCGCCGTGCATGACCCAGTGTCCAGCCCTGGCCTACCGCCGTGACGAGAATACGGGCGCGGTACTCATCGAGGCCGAGGCGTGCGTCGGGTGCCGCTACTGTGCATGGGCATGCCCCTACGAC
>QNDV01000554.1 GCA_003646045.1 bacterium | reverse complement strand
TTCACGGCCTCACCCGTGCTGCTGGCCCGACCGGTGCGGCCCACGCGGTGGGTGTAAGAGTCGAATGTCTCGGGCATGTCGTAGTTGACGACCGTATCGATCCCGACGACGTCGATGCCGCGGGCGGCGATGTCGGTGGCTACCAGGATAGCATACCGACCGCTGCGGAAACCGTCGATGGCTGCTTGCCGCTTGCTCTGGGGCATGTTGCCTTGCAGCGCTGCCACCCGATGGCCCTGGCGGCCCAGCACCACGGCCAGGTTCCGCGCGCGGTACTTGGTGCGGGCAAAGATCAGGGTGCGCTCGCGCTTCTTGTCCTTGAGAATCGCCGCGAGCAGCTGGCCCTTCAGCGCCTCGGTGGTTGGATAGAGCGACTGGGAGACCGTGGATACCGGCGCCTGGGCGCCGATGGTGATCACGGCCGGGTCCACGAGGATGCCGTCGGCAAGGGTGCGAATATCACGGGGCATGGTGGCCGAGAAGAAGAGATTCTGCCGCCGATTCGGCAACTCGGCGAGGATGCGGCGAATGTCGGGCAGGAAACCCATGTCGCACATGCGGTCGGCCTCGTCGAGGACCAGGGTCTCGACCGTGGAAAGGTCCAGGTCGCCGTCGCCGTGCAGGTCGAGCAGTCGACCGGGGCAGGCCACCACGACCTCAACGCCGCGCCGCAGCTTTGTGGCCTGGGGGCGCTTGCCCACGCCACCGTAGACGGTGACGGAACGGATCTTCGTGTGCGCGGCGAACTCAACCGTGGCCTGGTGGATTTGCTCGGCCAGCTCGCGAGTGGGCGCCAGCACCAGGGCGCGCACCTTGCCCCGGGGGCCATCGAGCAGATTGTGCAGGATGGGCAGCATGAACGCGGCGGTCTTGCCGGTGCCGGTCTGGGCCACGCCCAGCACGTCACGGCCGTCGCGGACCTCGGGGATGGCGGCTAGCTGGATGGGCGTGGGCTGGACATAGCCCACGTCGTCGATCCCAGCCTCGAGGCGGGGATCCAGGTCAAACTGTGAGAAGGTCAAAACTGATGGCTCCTTGGCTCTATTGAGCCAAGTTACTCTCAGCTCGACAGATCTCGCGGGTTGTTCCGCGAAACCGGCCCGGACAGTGGTGTCTGGGCCGGCCTCGGAGATCATGGTAAGCAAAATCTGGGCCAAACGCCAGGGGAATCTACGTGGGTACATCGCAAATGCCTCCCATTGACTTTAGCTACCTCCGTCCTGGTACAGTCCGAACTCGGTGGGAGCATGTCGCGAGGGGCTTTTAATAAACCGCCTGTATCCAAATTAGACGAACTGGGGGAGTGCGATGTCTGGACGATCGGTCTTCGGTGTACCGTGTACTGCGGTGTTTTCCCTTTTCGTCCTCCTGTGTATCGCGGATCCGGTCGGTGCGACGGAACTGACCTGCCTGACCACGCCGCCCGCCTCGGATCGTTCGTCGGCCAGCCCGTGGTTACGGAGAGGAAGAGCTGGTCGGAGGTGAAGGGCCTGTTTAGGGGCGGGAGTCGGGATTAGGTCCGGAGCCATCCCTGTCATGCGGTGCTGGATGATCGCATCCGTTCAGCAAGCAGGTTGTGAGATTCTCGAGTTCAAACGTCGGGACAGCAGTGATTTGGTGCGGGGTATCCGGCGAATATCGGGCCGCGTGGTGTGATGGCAACCGGCCTGGACAGGCTCCATCTCCATAATTCGCGAGGTGGAGGCAAAATTACTCATGGAAATTTTTGACTTTGGTGTAAAATGAGGATATGCTACCCCAATGAAAAAACGTTACCTGCACGATCAGGTTAGCAAAGACCTGAAAAACAAGATGGTTTTTATCAGCGGACCCCGACAGGTCGGCAAGACCACCTTGGCTCTTTCTCTGCTCACAAACGAGGCCTCGTATCTCAACTGGGATATCCCCTCACACCGTGAGGCCATCCTGAAAAGAGAACTCCCTGTAACCGATTTGTGGTGTTTCGATGAAATCCACAAGTTCAAGACATGGAGGGATTTCCTAAAAGGCGTATTCGATGAGTTCCATCATGACCATCAAATACTCGTAACCGGAAGCGCCCGCCTTGACATGTTGCGCAGATCCGGTGATTCCCTGCAGGGAAGATACCACCACCTGCGTTTGCACCCGTTGTCCGTCAAGGAGCTGGGCATAACAACCCAGGCCGAGTTCCTGAATTTGCTTGCACTGGGTGGTTTCCCGGAACCGTTTTTTTCCGGCTCCGCAGTAGAAGCCAAAAGGTGGTCAACCAACTACAGATCTCTCCTGGTAAATCAGGAAGGGCCTGCGATCGAGAGTATTTCCGACCTCTCCAAGCTTGAATTGCTGTCTCTTCGTCTGCCGGAGCTGGTCGGCTCGCCCCTGTCACTGAACAGCCTGCGGGAAGACCTGCAGATCGCCCACAAGACCGTGAGTCGCTGGCTGGATATCCTGGAAAATATCTACATGGTCTTCAGACTTCCCCCTCTGGGATCACCGCTGGTCCGAGCGGTCAAGAAGGAGCAGAAGCACTACCATTTCGACTGGTCCCTGATCCCGGATGAGGCAGCGCGATTCGAGAATCTCGTCGCTTCACATCTCTTGAAGTGGGTCCATTACCGGCGGGATGTTTTCGGTGAGCAGGTGGACCTCAGGTATTTCAGGGACACGG
>QNDV01000553.1 GCA_003646045.1 bacterium | reverse complement strand
TCCACGACGGCCGCCACAACCTGGCACCCTTGACCGATACCGTCCACTTCCTGCGCTGGCAGGTCTCGTGGGCATTGTAGTTTCCGAAACATCCCGATCCCGGAAAATGTAGAAAGGTCCACTATGGCTCCCTTCCACCTGCCCTGGTCCACCTTCGCCGCTTTCCTGGTGCTTTTGGGCACCATTGTTCTGGCCTGTGGCTGGGCTTTATGGGACAAGTTCCGCGACCGTACGGAGGGTGAGTGATGAGCGTCTACATCGGTGTACTGGTGGTCTACCTGGGCGCCCTCGCCGTGATCGGCGTGGTGATGAGCGGCCGCAGTCGCAACGCGGGGGACTTCGCTATCGGCGGGCGCAGCGTGGGGCCCTGGGTGACGGCCCTCAGTTTCGTGGCCGCCTACTACTCGAGCGTGGTGATCATCGGCGGCGGTGCCTTCGGCTGGAAATTCGGCCTGGCCACTTTGTGGGTCGGTGCGGGCAATGTGCTGGTGGGCACCACCCTGGCCTGGATCGTCCTGGGCCGCCGCGTCCGGCGTTTCACCGAGAATCTGGACGTGGTCACGTTGCCGGGGTTCTTCGCCGGGCGGTACGGTTCGCCAGCGTCGGCCATCTTCTCGGCGTCGGCCACCGGGCTGTTCCTGATCGTCTACAACGTCAGTGTGCTGAAGGGCATGGCCAACAGTTTCGAGGTGCTCATGGATCTGCCCTACTGGGCGGGAGTCCTCATCTCGGGCGTGGTCATTCTTTTCTACACGGCGGTGGGTGGCTACCTGGCGGTGGTCTGGACCAGCATGCTGCAGGGCATCGTGATGATCGTGGCCCTGACCGTCCTGACCTTCTTCTCCCTGCGCGAAGTGGGGGGGATGACCGCCCTGGTGGATCGGTTGCACGACGTGGATCCGGGACTGGTCAATACACCCGGGGTCTGGGGCTGGGCCGGACTGATCAGCTTCACCCTCATTGTCAGCCTCGGTACCTGGGGCATGCCCCAGCTGCTGGTGCGCTTCTATTCCATCAAGAGCGACAAGATGCTGCGCATGGGCACGGTCATCGTGACGGTGGGCGCCTCGGTGGCCCTGCTGCCCTATCTCACCGGTGCGGTAGCGCGGGTGCTGGTGCCCGAGTTGGAAAGCGCCGACCAGGCTATCCCCTCCCTGACCCGCCTGGTGCTGAACGACTGGGGAGGAGCGCTGTTCCTGGCCGGGGTGGTGGCCGCGGGTATGAGTACTTTTGCCGGCGTGCTGATCATCATTTCGAGCTCCCTGGTCAGGGATGTGTGGATCCGCGGCTTGAAGCGCGAAATGTCTCCGGCAGCCGAACTGAAAGCCAATCGTATCATGAGCATCGCCGTGGGCACGGTATCACTGCTCATCGCCCTGAAGCCACCCGCCCTGGTGCTGGTGCTGACAGCCTTCAGCTGGGCAGTGATCGCCTCGACCAACCTGTGGCCGTTGCTGTTCGGCGTGTACTGGAAGCGGACGAGCCCCGCTGCCACCATGGCCAGCATGGTCAGTGGTGTGGCTGCGGCCCTGATCTGGCAGGCCTGGCCCAAGTTGTCCTGGTTGCCTCCTTTGCCGCCGGTGTTGGCCGGCGTGCACGGTTTTGTGGTGGGGGTCGCGGTGGGCCTGGTGGTCATCGTGGTGGGCACGTTGGTCGGGCGCCCGGCCGAGCCCGGGAATATCGCGCGGGCCTGGGGCACGGACCGACAGGTTTGATATTCGTCAGGTAGTCGGGAGGGCGTGTTCTTGATGGCGGGACCCGGGGCGATCCGGGTCCTGCGCGTATCAGTCGCCGAGAACACCGGCATAGACCGCTGCTGTCTGCTCCGCGCAACGGTCCCAGGTGAAGGTGCGGGCATGTCGCCGGCCCCGCTCGGCGAGTTCGGCGCTCAGCGTATCATCGTCCAGCAGTCGTCCCATGGCCTCGGCTATATCCTCCGCCCGTGCCGGGTCCACCAGCAGGGCGGCTTCACCCGCCACCTCGGCCATGGCTCCGTTATGGGAGGTGATCACGGGACATCCGTGCCACATGGCCTCCAGGATGGGAAACCCGAAGCCCTCGTACCAGGTCGGAAACACCAGGCCGCGGGCCGCGGCGTAGATGGCCGCCAGCTCGTCGGGGATCAACCAGGTGCGGCGGTCCATGCGGTCGGCTACCGGGGAAGAGGCCATCTGCGCCTCGATTCCCTGGCCGCCGTAACCGGGTTTTCCCACCACCAGCAGGCGCACTTCGGGCTGGTCGTCCGCCAACAACTCGAAGGCCCGCACCAGGCCCGCCACGTTCTTGCGCTTTTCCACATTGCCCACGAACAGGAAAAAAGGCGGGCCGTCGGTGACGGCACTCGTGTCCGGCTCGGCCAGATGATCACAACCATAGGGTGTGACGTGGATACGTCCAGCCAACCGGGGCATCCTGTCGGCCAGTTCGTCGGCCACGGCCCTGGTCCCGGCGATTACCGCGTCCGGCCGGCCCGCTCTGCCGAGCTGTTCCAGGCGTCGCTGGGCCATGGCAGCAAAATCCGTCGGCATGTAATCGGCGTGGAACGAGGCCAGATCATGGATCGTGACCACCCGGGGCACATCCTGCCAGGGGGGTACGCGGAAATCCGGACCGTGGACCAGAGCGCCCGACCGCCGAGCGGACCAGCGGGATAT
>QNDV01000552.1 GCA_003646045.1 bacterium | reverse complement strand
CCGTACTTTCCGCATTCTACTTGGAGAATATTCCGCCGATACTCCCTCTGCCTCTTTTCGGCTCTCGCCCGATATGATTTGCCGTGAGAATAGGACTCCCCGAGGTCGGTCATTATTGGCTTCCCCTCTTGTGTACTGCTGATACGGGAATCTGATGTCACCATGCCCGAGTCTTTGCTACCCTGACCACTCTATCCGGTGTGTTCGGACTCGCTCATCGTCGACTCTCCTGTGTCAATCACCCCCGCCCCCGCGAGCACGAGGGGCGAGGCCAAAGGATGCCGCCTCTCAAGCGCGCGTGAATCTCGGTTGGACTAAATCGTAGACGTAGGGTTTCGCCGCAACACCGATTAGGGGAATACGGAAAAACCCATAAAAAGACCAAATGAATTGTTGTTCACGCCATCGACTCCGCCGGTGTTGGTACCGTGTGCGTATCCGACACCAAAATTTGCAGCCGCAGAATCGCCGATTAATACTCTGAGTCCCCCCTGGATCGAAGGGAGAATATAGCCGGTTTCCTCTCCGTAAATGTCACCGCTATAAATCGCTACGGCGACAGCAATATCAATGTATGGGACCACTGGTCCCTTGTTGTTGAAATTAAATACGATATCCGGCCCAATGCCGAAGGCCGTACCACTAACAGAATTACTGTTATTTACTTCCGCAGAGGAGTAGTTCACAAAAAGAGTTCCGCCGATCTGAATAAGATCACTCAGGAACACGCCAACAAATGAATTGAGCTCTAGCCCGAATTATTCATGAATCATAAATGACGAAAGCCTACCGAGCGCGTAAAGTTGTTTTACCACAAACAGTTTCACCGCTACAGAAGGCTTTCGTATGACCCATCCTACAAAACAGACTGTTCTTTTTCCAGAACTCCTTTCGAAGCCTGCCACAGTCGTCTTCGACCAGTCCCAGATGACCAGCGATGGCGGCGCCCTGCTGCTGAAGGCAGTCGATGAGAAGCTCGGTCTGACCTGTCGTCTGGCCAGCTCCCTGGCCGATCCCCGCGAGCCCGGCAAGGTCCGCCACAGCCTCTGTGATATGCTTCGCCAACGCATTTTCGGCATCTGCTGCGGCTACGGCGACACCAACGATGTCGCCCGGATTGGCGCCGATCCCATGCACAAGCTCCTGCTGGACCGAGACCCCATCGATGGCTGTGATCTGGCCAGTCAGCCGACATTGAGTCGCTTCGAGAACGACCGCCGTCGGGTTGATCTGTACCGCCTGGGCGAGGCTCTTGCCGAGACGGTCATCAAGAGCCACCGTCGGCGGCTCGGTGGCCGCAAGTGCAAGCTGGTGACCCTTGATCTGGACCCCACCGACGACCCGGTCCACGGTCAGCAGCAGTTGTCCCTGTTCAACGGCCACTACGACAGCTGGTGCTACCTGCCGATGTTGGCGTTCGCCACGTTCAACGACGAGAGCGACCAGCATCTGCTTGCCGCCGTGCTGCGGCCGGGGACCGCCCACCCGAAGATCGGCACCGCATCGTTGCTGAAGAGGCTGATCCCGGCGATCAAGAAGGCCTTCCCGTTTGCGGTCGTCCGCGTGCGGCTGGACGGCGGCTTTGCCTGTCCCGAGGTACTGGACTATCTGGACGGCCAGAGCATCGAATACCTCGTTGGCATGGGCAAAAACAGCGTTCTTCAAGAAATGGCGGCATCCGATGTCGCCTTGGCCGCGGAGTGCTTCGCCATCGCCGGCAAGACCGTCCCGGTGTACGGCGAGCAGTGGTACGCGGCCCAGACCTGGGACCGGGAGCGGCGCGTGATCCACAAGGCTGAGGTGGTCGACCTGCCTGGTCGCAAGCCGCGGAACAATCTGCGGTTCGTGGTGACGAACATGGGCCGGACGCCGAGAGAGGTCTATGACATTTATCGCCGGCGCGGGGACAGCGAGAACCGGATCAAGGAGCTAAAGGGCGAACTGGATCTGGGGCGGCTCAGTTGCCACGGGTTCTGGGCGAACCAGTTGCGGCTGCTGCTGTCGGCGGCGGCGTTCGTGCTGATGCAGTCGCTTCGTCTTCGCCTGGCCAGGGTCGGCTTGGCTGCAGCCCAGGTCCAGACTCTGCGTCTGCGGCTGTTGAAAATCGGTGGCCGAGTCACCCGGTCGGTGCGGCGATATGTGATCCATCTGGCGGCTGCGCACCCATGGGCTCACCAGTGGCAGCAGGCGGCTCGGGCTTGGGGCGCTGCAGTGCCGTAGTCGGCGGCTCTTATCCCAAAACAACCCATGGCCGGCAGACGAAGCGGCGGACCGGTGTGTCCGGAAATGCGGCTCAGGCGTGTCCGTTCGTCTTCAGCGTGGTAGAATCCACCGGTTCAGTGCCGACACCACCGTCGCCGGGGCCCAGCGAGGAGAAATCGTGCACTCCGCAGCCTCAGGTGTATGCTTCATGAATAATCCGGGCTAGCGGCCTCTGAGTTTTTTTGACAGCAGCTTTTTCAGCGCATCCCGCTCAAGACTGGTGTCCGCATACATCCGCTTCAGTTCGGCGTTCTCGGCCTCGAGTTCCTTGATCCGCTTCAGCTCCGAAGCCTCGAGACCGCCGTACTTCGACTTCCATTGATAGTAGGTCGACGGGCTGATGCCGTGCTCACGGCAGATGTCCTGCACGGTGCGGCCGGCATCGGCCTCCTT
>QNDV01000551.1 GCA_003646045.1 bacterium | reverse complement strand
GACTTGGGACTCGATTCTTGGGGTTGGTTGGAGGATGGGGACGAGAATGAAGATACTTTCTCGTCCCGTCTTGGAGTCGCGGTCGACGATGTCCATCGAGACTGGAAGATTCTCTCTGAGGCTGAACAGGCGGCATCCGAAAGGGCCAATTACAAAGGTGCGGGGATCTACCAAAGGCAGCTCAGAACACTTCGTGGTCGTTCACTTTTGGGTCGCCTCGGAACCTACGGGTTGATGCCGAAATACGGTTTTCCGACAGATGTAGTGGAACTCAAGGTTCGCAGCAGTAGTTGGGAGGCCGGCCAGGTCGAGCTGGCTCGTGACATGAAATTGGCGCTCACTGAGTTTGCCCCGGAGAATCAGGTCATTGCTGCCGGTCGGGTTTGGACCTCCGCTGGAATTGTCCTTCCGCTTGGTGAGCGGAAACTCCACGAGTATCTTTTCTGGCATTGTCAGGCGTGCAATTTTTTCTCGGCAGAACGATCGGTAGCAACTGAGGAAGAAACCCCGTCAGCACGTCAGTGTCACTGCGGTGAGAAGCATGAAGCAGATCGCTATATCTACCCTGAATTTGGTTTCACAACGAAGCTGGGGGAAGGTGCTCGAGTAGGGGATTCAAGGCCTCCAGCGAAATCATATGCTGAAAGTTTCTTTCAGGACGAATCTCAGGTTCGGGAACCTACGCCAGTAGATTCCTGCAACTGGGTCCACGAGTTTCCAGCCACCAAAGGGTGGATTCATGTGATAAACAACAACCGTGACCGCGATTTTTACGTGTGCACGTCTTGCGGCTTTTCCGCTCTTTTGCACCCGAGCTTTCTCGGAGAAAAGGGCGGTCACAAGGTACCGTGGTCGACGGACAGGACGTGTAGGGGGAGTCTTGTTCGGCGTGCCTTGGGATACTGCTATCGAACGGATGTTGTCGAACTTCGATTTCCAAAGCCTTCGGGGCTGGTATCCAATGACCCCGATCTTCAGTTGTCTTTTTGGCAGTCTTTGTTGCACGCGGTTGTAAATGCTTCGTGTCTAGAGTTAGAGATTGATGGGCGAGATATAGACGGCTGCCTGTACTACAGAGAAGGGAAAACCCCCTCTATCGTTCTCTTTGATACTTCCCCGGGTGGAGCGGGTTTCGTATTTGAGGTTCGGGACAACCTGGGAGAGATCATGCGCCGTACCTTGGCTGTTGTCAGTTGTTCATCATGTGCTGAAGATTCTTCGTGTGTGGCCTGCCTCAGGACCTATTCCAATCAGCGGGTTCACAATAAACTGCGAAGGGGGGTTGTTCTTGACTACCTTCGGGCACAATAAGGCAGGGAGTGATGACTTTCGAAGCCGGAGATCGAAGAATCGGTCAGGCTGATCGCTTCAGTCGTTAGGCTTGTGCCAGGAACTGTATCTGACGACAGCAACTACGGTCGCAATTCGAACTCACGAAATCCATCCTGCCCGAGGTAGTCGAACTTTTTTCGAAACAGATTGGCTGTTTTTGGACTTGCAGTTGCAAAAAACACCTGGCGCTTGCAACTGAAGAGCAACTCTCTAAGGCAATCAAGAAAGGACAAAATATTCAGGTCGTCAACGTGGGCAACTGGGTCATCCAGCATAATGATCGACGGTCCTTGGCTGACCTTTCGGTTCATGGTGAGAAAAATGGCAAGGGATAGTGCGTTTCTCTGTCCAGAACTCATGTTGGACACTTCACAGGCGGAGCCTCCGTGCCTCCTGATTGCGCGGATTCCTCGCGGGTTTTCGTGACTCCATTCAATTCTGTGAAAATCGCGGGGTGTGTGGATCATGCGAAACAAGTCACTTACCTGTTCGAGGTTATTTGAAAAGAAGTCGCCGATGTATTTGTCTTCTCCATGGTGATCTTGTATTTCCTCCAGAGTTGCGATCGCTTTAATGAGGCGATCCCTAGCGGGTGTTCTCTGTGCCAGGGTCTTCTTGGCCTCAGTGATTCTGGATTCGGCCTCAGTCTTGACGCTCTCTGCCGTTTCTTCCTGCTGCCCAATGCGAATCAGCCCCTCAACAGATTCCCGTAGGCATCCCCTTGATTTTTGACAAGAGTAATCATTATATTGATTTTAGGATCTGGCTGGAGAGATCCAGACTTCAGGTGTTTTGAACAGTCCCAGCGGTTTCAGCTGTTGGTGAAGGGAGCGATACACGGTGAACTTTTCGGTAGAGGAATGTTATCGAATACTCGAGGTTATACCGCCGTTAACTCCCGAGGACCTGAAGGCGGCATACAAACAACAAATCAAGGTATGGCATCCCGACAGGTTTGCCGGTGACCCAGATTTGCAGAAGAAGGCGCAGGAGAGAATCAAGGCGATCAATGAGGCGTTTGCAATTCTGAAAAACAAGGAATCGCAAAGTTACCCCAAGCCCTCGAACTCCCCTGCCGGTTCCGATAACACCGATGAAGCACTAAAGACCGAAATAAATGGTGTGGTTATTCCAATTGTCATTATATGCCTGTTTATTTCTGTTTGGGTTGTTGCAGCATTACAATCCAAAATGATCCTTTGGATTTTTCTAACTTTCATTTTTTGCCTGTTTTTATTCTTTCTTTCTAAAATTGTATTAGACCCTCTACGAAATAATCGTCCGGGACCTTAAGAAGGCCAAGATGTACAAGCACCGAGGCGTT
>QNDV01000550.1 GCA_003646045.1 bacterium | reverse complement strand
CGTCATCTCCATGCCCCCGAGGAACGCGCCGAGCAACGCCTGCGCCGTCGCGCCGCCCGCTTCGACATACCAGTGGCGGCTGGCGTCGAGGTTCTCTACCACACTCGCGCACGACGTTCCCTGCAGGACGTGCTGACCTGCATTCGCGAAGGCGTCACCCTCGACGACGCCGGCACCCTGTTGCGCCCCAACGACCGTCATGCCCTGCCCTCGCCCGACCTCATGCGCAGGCTTTTCAGGGACGATCCCGCCGCCCTGGAACGCGCCACCGGGATTGCCCAAAGCTGCACCTTCTCCCTGGACGAACTACGCTATCGCTACCCCGCCGAGCATCTGCCCTACGGCATGTCCCAGGCCCGCTGGCTGGACACCCTGGCGCGGCAGGGCGCCCGCGACCGCTTCGGCGAGCCGGTGCCCGACGACCTCGAACAGCGCATCGCCCGCGAGCTCGTTCTCATCCATGACCTGGACTATGACGGCTACTTCCTGACCATGTACGAGATCGTCCGTTTCTGTCGTGAACAGGGGATCATCTGCCAGGGGCGCGGGTCGGCGGCCAACTCGGTGGTGTGCTACTGCCTGAAGATCACGGCGGTGAATCCGCGGGAGGTGGATCTGCTTTTCGAGCGCTTCATCTCGCGCGAGCGTGCCGAACCGCCGGACATCGACCTGGATATCGAGCACGGTCGGCGCGAAGAGGTGATCCAGCACGTCTACGCCAAATACGGGCGCGACCGGGCGGCCATGGTCTGCAACACGGTGCGCTTCCGGCCGCGCTCGGCCATCAGGGAGGTGGGCAAGGTGCTGGGGCTGCCAGCGGTGAATCTGGACCGGCTGGCCAGGATGAGCGGCTATCGTGGCGAGTTGCAGGAAGACGACCTGACCAGCGCCGGTTTCGATCCGCGCGCGCCCCTGCATCGCCACTTCGCCCGCCTGGTGGACGAGATCCAGGAGTTCCCGCGCCACCTGTCCATCCACCCCGGCGGCTTCCTTCTGGGGCACGAACCGGTGCACGACCTGGTACCCATCGAGAACGGCAGCATGGCCGACCGCACGGTCATCCAGTGGAACAAATACGACGTGGAGGCCCTCGGACTGTTCAAGGTGGATCTGCTCGGCCTCGGGGCGCTGAACCAACTGCACATCGCCTTTGACCTGCTGCGCGAGAAGGGCGGTCCGGATCTGACCCTGGCCCGTATTCCCCGTGATGACCGGGCGACTTTCGAGATGCTGCACCGGGCCGACACGGTGGGCGTGTTCCAGGTCGAGAGTCGGGCGCAGATGAACATGCTGCCGCGCCTGCGCCCCGAGACCTACTACGACCTGGTGATCCAGGTGGCCATCATCCGGCCCGGGCCCATCACCGGGGGGATGCTGCACCCGTACATCGACCGGCGGCACGGGCGCGAACCGGTGACCTACCCCCATCCGGACCTGGAGCCGGTGCTGAAAAAGACCCTGGGCGTACCGCTCTTCCAGGAGCAGGTCATGCGGCTGGCCATGGAGGCGGCGGATTATTCTCCGGGCGAGGCGGACCAGCTCAGGCGCGACATGGCCACCTGGCGCAGCCACGGTCCCATCGAGGAACACCATGAACGACTGGTGACGCGCATGGTGGCCAAGGGCATTGCCCCCGAGTTCGCCGAGCGGGTTTTCCAGCAGATCAAGGGGTTCGGGGAGTACGGTTTTCCCGAGAGCCACGCGGCGAGTTTTGCGCTGATCGCCTACGCCACGGCGTGGTTGAAGTGTCATCATCATGCGGCGTTCACTTGTTCGCTGCTCAATGCCCAGCCCATGGGGTTCTACTCGTCGGGGACCATTGTCGAGGATGCCAAGCGTCACGGGGTCGGGGTGGAGGGTGTTGATGTTTGTGTCAGTGGGTGGGATTGCACCCTGGAGGTTGCTCGTGGGGTGGGGGGCTCAGCGCTTCGCTTCGCTTCGCTCGGCGCTACGCGCCGATTCGCCCTCCACCCCACGAGCAACCTCCAGGGTGCAAACACCGTCCAGACACAGGCATCTACACCAACCACCGTGATCCAGAAAGTTACAGAGGGCCCTCTGCGCATCGGTCTCCGTTATGTGAAGGGGCTCCATCGTGAACCCGCCGACCGGCTGTTGGCGGCGCGGGCGGAGCGGCCGTTCTACAGTATCGAGGACCTGGCACGGCGGGCGCGGTTGCCACAGGATGCCCTGATCGCCCTGGCCGAGGCCGGGGCGCTGGCTGCCTTCGCTCCCGAGCGGCGGCGGGCCCTGTGGGTGGTCCATGGTCTGAGCCGTCGCGACCGGCCCGAGCAGTTGCTGTTGCCTCTGCCTGATCGTGGACCGATGCCCGAGTTGCCCAAATTGTCGGAACTGGACGAGGTGAACTGGGACTGGCGACGCAGCGGGCACAGTACGCGGGATCATCTGCTGGGGCCGTTGCGGGGCGCTTTGCGTGCGCGCGGTTGGCCCACCGCCGGTGAGGTGGCGGAGGCCGTTCACGGTTCGCGCGCCGACTACGTGGGGGTGGTTATCTGTCGGCAGCGTCCCCATACGGCCAGCGGGGTAACGTTCATGACCCTCGAGGACGAGACGGGCTTCGTGAACCTGGTGCTGTGGTCACAGGTGTACGACCAGCACAAGGTGCTGGCCAGAACGCTTTCGCTCATGGGCGTGTCG
>QNDV01000549.1 GCA_003646045.1 bacterium | reverse complement strand
CTCGTCTCGATACGCAGGATATGGGAAAGGGTGGGGTGGACGTTCAGGGTGATGACCCGGTCCTCGCCCACCTGGGGCGTCACGTCGAGGATCAGACCCACCGGGATGATCTGTGGCGTGTACTCCACGACGGGATCGCTGGCCGCACCGCCGGGGAGGATCACCCGTGGTTCGACCTCGGCCGAGAAGAAGACCTCCTCGACCACCACCCGCACGATTGCCTTCTGGTTGTTGAGAGTCGTGATGCGCGGTGTGCTGAGTACCCGCACCATGCCCTGCTCGGCGAGAGCCTCGATCATGAGATTGCCCTCGGCGCCGCTGACGGTGAAGTTGAAAGCCGGTCGGGTCAGGGGCTCGGCCGTCTTGAGGGCTGCCCCTACCGCACCGCGGGTGACGATGCTCCAATCGATACCCGTCTGGTCGGTGTCCGTCGTGGTGACCTCGAAGATCTTGACCTCGATGGCCACCTGCCGGCGCAGGGACGATTCCATCAGCTCCAGCAGTTGCTCCACCGCATGGACCCGGGACCACTCGGCGGTCACCTGCACCAGCCCGGCCATGGGGTTGACCACCAGGATGCGGCCAGCTTCGTCGGACAGACTGACGGCGTCGGAGTCATCCGAGGCGCCGTTGGATTCCCGTTGGGGATCCTGGAAGACCAGGGTCCTGACGGCTGCCGTTACCTGGGGCCAGATCTGCATGGTCGAGGTCGTGATCAGATTGCTTTCGTTTTCATCGGATCCGCCGCCGCCACCGCTACCGCCACCGCCACCGCCACCGCCGCCACCTCCCTGGTTGACGGAACGCCCCGATACCGTCAGCTCGCCGCGGCCCTCGCGGAGTGTGACGGGATAGTCGAAATTGAACCAGCGGGTGATCATGCGGTCCCGGTAGACCACCAACACGTTGTCGGTGATTTCCCAGCCCAGCTCGAGGGGGCCGAGGGTTGCCGCCAGGGCCTGGGCCACCGGTGTGTCCTGCAGATGCAGATTGACCTTGCCCTGCACGTCGGGAGCGATTTCAAGACCCAGTCCCGCCGTCTCGGCCAGGGAGGAGAGAATTCCCCGGACATCGACCCAGCCCCTGGTGACCAGGGTGATATTCGTGGTCATCCCGGCGTCGGCCTCGGGTGTCGCGCCCTGGCCCAGGGCCGGCAATCCCGAGCCCACCAGCACGGCAACCAGCAGCCAGGTGGGTATATGCTTCCTCATGGCTCCGTCCTTCCCGTCGTTTCGCGTCCTCATCGGTCAGCCGTCCTCTTGTCGCTGGCAGGCTTCGAATGCACCGGCGGATAGTGGGTCTGATCATTCGTCCCGGCGCCCACGGGCAGGAACCGACGCCGGCTCTTGTTGTCCAGCAGGACTCCGGTTTCATCAATCCGTACGATCCGATATCCGGCCACAATGTCACCGGGGTGGCAGGGTTTGTTGTTGATCAGGGCCGTGGGTTGTTTGCCGCCCAGCAGCACGGCCGTACACGAGAGTTTCACCTGCTGCCGGCTGGTTTTGGTACTGCCGGACCTGCCGCGGATGGGAGCCGGTGTGGGATCGGTGCTTTTGCGGAAGGGGTCACGCAGGCCCGCTCCGGCGCCGAAAGAGCCTGCCTGTGCCGGTGCATTGCCGCTGTTGGCCAGGGCCAACCGTTGCGAAGCCATGTACTTCAGGCCGTCCAGGTCGTCCGGCACATACACTTCATCACTCTGGGTCACCTGCTGGCGGGTCTTATTCGACCGCAAGGGCTGGAAGACCCGCCAGTTCAGGATGACCACGGCCAGCAACAGGACCACGATGGAAACGATGACCCGCTTGTCATCGACGTTAAAGGGCAGGTTGGACATAGAAATCCAGCTCCATGGTTATGCGGATTTTTTCCTCTGCCGACACCGCGTTCAGGTTATGCAGCGTAAGAGCCCGGGGAATCGTCTCCAGGCGATCCAGAAAGCGGGAAATGCGCGCGTAGTCGGCCTCGAACACGGCCTGCAGCCGATAGGTGTGCAGTTCGGCGCTGGGCAGGTTGTGGGTGTCGGTGGCGAATTGTTCCACCAGCCGGGCCAGCTCCGTCTCCTCGGCGGTCATGGACAGTTCGTCCACGTCGGCCGTCGTACCGGTGTCGATGTGGATGGGGATTTCCCGGAGTTCGAAGGGATCGATGTCCGCATCGCGGGCCATGAGGGCCACATCCAGGAACAGTTCCTCGCGCGCCTTCTCGGTGGGAAAGAAGCGACCGTATTCCTCGCGCTGAATCGGTTCCCAGCTTTCGGCCGCCGCGTTGAACCAGGCTCCGGCCGCGGCCATGGAGGTCAGGGCCTCGATCTTGGCATCGGCGGCCTCTATCCGGTCAGAGTTGCGGTAGGCAGCCTTCCAGGTCGGCCAGGCGCCGGCAAAGAACACGGCCAGCCACAGGGCGATGTAGGCCGTGTAGCGCACCATGGGGACCTGACGGAGAGCCAGTATCTTCCGTAGTCCGGCGGATTTGACCGGAGTGCTCATTCGCTCTCCCCCTCCCTGATCAGGTATTCCAGCGTGAACGCGACCCGCGACGTCGGGACCCTACTTTCCGACACGCCGGAGATCTCGAGAAAGACGGGTTCCTTCGCCGAGGCCAGATGCTCGCTGTGTTCGAGCCGGTCGAGGAATTCCAGGAACACTTCCTGGGCCTGGTCGCCGGTG
>QNDV01000548.1 GCA_003646045.1 bacterium | reverse complement strand
TACGAATTCGGGGTCATGGGTTACTTGGGCAAGAAGATGATGTCTGAAAGCCGGTTCAATCCCTATCTGACGGCCGCTGTTGGACAGGTGGACTGGGAGCTGACCAAGGAGGGTCGTGGCTCCGAGGTCGTGGTCCTGGACCGCTACGAACTCAAGGGCAAGGACATGTCGTTTACTTTCGGTCTCGGCACCGAGTACCAGTTCTCTCCCGCGATCGCCCTGGAGGTAGAGTGGCTCTGGCGTTTCTTCGCGACCGAGGACGAGACCAAGTGGCCCGACACGGAGAACGACTGGAAAGACACCATGGCCTGGTCCCTGGCTGCCGGCGCCACCATCGGCTTCTGGTAGAGACCGACACATCGGTGCCACCACATCGGCCCACATGGATTCGGCCCGAAATAAAGAGGCCGCTGCCCTCCGGCAGCGGCCTCTTCCTTGACTGCTCCTGAACCCCTGTCCTAGGTACCCGCCGAGTAGTCGTCCAGGTACTCGATCTGCTCGGTAGTCAATTCATCCAGACCGTGGTCCATGGTCGCCAGCTTGATGCCGGCAATATGCTGGTCCTGCTCTTCGGGAATATCGTGGACCGACGCATCCAGATCCCGACCCTCCGCGGCCAGCCGCACCATGGACAGGAACTGGTTGGCGAAGCTCATGTCCATGACCTCGCTGGGGTGCCCCTCGGCAGCGGCCAGGTTCACCAGGCGGCCCTGCGCCAGGATGTAGATCCGGCGTCCGTCGGACATGGTGTATTCCTCGCAGTTCTCGCGGATCGTGCGCTTGGAAACAGCCATGGCCTCGAGCTCTTCGATATTGATCTCACAGTCGTAGTGGCCGGTATTGCAAACGATGGCGCCGTCCTTCATCACTTCGAAATGGCGACCCAGGATGACATCCTTCATGCCCGTGGCCGTGATGAAGACGTCGCCCACCCTGGCTGCGTCGTCCATCTTCATGACCGTGTGGCCGTTGAGTACGGCCTTGAGCGCGGCGGTAGGCTTGACTTCGGTCGCGATGACGTTGGCCCCCATGCCGTCGGCCCGCAGGGCGCAGCCGCTTCCGCAGTGCCCATAACCCGCCACCACGAAATTCTTGCCCGCCAGCAGCACCGAGGTCGCCCGCAGGATACCGTCGAGGCTGGACTGGCCCGTCCCGAAGACGTTGTCGAAGTCCCACTTGGTCTCGGCATCGTTGACGGCGATGACCGGGTACTTCAGGGCGCCGTCGTCGGCCATGGCGCGCAGGCGGTGGACACCGGTGGTGGTTTCCTCGGTGCCGCCGATGATGGTATCCATCAGCTCGGGGTGCTTGTTGTGGACCGAGAAGATGAGGTCGGCGCCGTCGTCCAGCGTCAGGGTCGGCTTCTGCTCAAGGGTCTTGTCGATGCACCAGTAGAAGGCCTCGGTATCCATGCCGTGCCAGGCATAGATGCTCGTACCGGCGGCGGCCAGGGCCGCAGCGACCTCGTCCTGGGTACTCAGGGGGTTGCAGCCGGACCAGCTGATTTCCGCGCCCGCATCTGCCAAGGCCTCGATCAGGACGGCCGTTTCCTTGGTTACGTGCAGACAACCGGTGATACGCATGCCCTTGAGGCTCTGCTTGGCGGTGTGCTCCTTGCGCAGGTTCATCATCACCGGCATGCGGCTTTCGGCCCAGTCGATCTTCATGCGGCCCTTTTCGGCCATTGCCAGGTCACGGACCTTGAAGCCATCGCCGGTACTGTAGTTGTCGGACATCGTGTTCTCCTCGGTTTCGGGTTGATTCAGATTCCAGTGGTCGATTCGTCTCTGGTCAATTCCGCGATTCCTTGACCCCCGTGGCCAGAAAGACCCGGGGCCAGTTGGGCCGGCGGCCACCCGCGGGCGGTCGACCCGCCATGGCGCTCTCGGCCAGGGGACTGCGTTCCACCCAACCGCCGGGCGCCACCCCGGCCCGGCGCAACATGTCCTCGATATCGTCCCTGTCGAAGCCCAGCCAGCGGTGGGCCAGTTCGTCGCGCATCCAGTCTTCGTCGTGGCTGGTGAAAGCCGTCAGCATGACGCCGCCTGCCGGCCGAACGACCCGGGCCATCTCAGCCACTGCAGCGGCCGGTTCAGCCACATGGTGCAGAGCCATGGCGCAATGGCACGCGTCGAAGACACCGTCGCCGAAGGGAAGATGCTCCACCATCCCACGACACAGTGTCACCCGGTCGAGTCCCTCGGACCGGCACAGTATCCTCGCCCTCGAGAGCATGGCCTCGCTGTGGTCGAGGGCCACCACCGTCCCCACCGCTCCGTCCAGAACCGGCAACATGGCGCCGGTTCCCGTACCGATATCCAGCACCTTCAGATCCCGGGCCACCAGGGCCGCTACCGTGCCAAGACGGATGTCGGGATGCTCGTACTCGTTACGGATACTGTCCCATTTCAGGGCCAGGCCCGCGTAGAAACCATCGTGCCGACGCTCTCTTTCCAGAAGCAAGGCGGCCAGGGTACGGTCGTCCGCGACAGCCTCGGCAACTCCGTCGGCGGCAGCGGCCGCCTGCTCGAAAAACGCCGCACCCAGAGGGGCTTCGCCCGGCGCCACGGCCCGGTACCAGGCCCACGTGCCCTCGCGACGCTGCTGTAACCAGCCCTGGTCCCGCAGCACGGCCAGGTGGCGTGAAACCCGGGGCTGGGACAGGCCCGTGATCCG
>QNDV01000547.1 GCA_003646045.1 bacterium | reverse complement strand
TCCTCTACTTTCGGGTTGTCGAGGTGCGCCGGTACTACGATCCCGACGTCGTTGAAGATGGTATCGCTGTTGCATTGCATTTCGCGCCTAACGTGGATCTCTACTATGTGAATGGCCATGGTATCCCCCCAATTCAATTGTTCCCGCGACGGCTCCGCACTACCGTTCGCGTTCAATCATATCCCGGTACCTCTGATCGGAGCGGAGGTTGCGGAAAGCCGGGTAGTCCTCGATCAACTGTTGCGGTGCGTCGGTCTCGAGCGCGTACTCCAGCCAGGCCAGGGCCTCGTCCCTCATGCCAAGTTCCTCGTAGGAATCCGCGATAGTAACGGCCATGCCGCCGGGCGGCCTCTCGGCCAAGCCTTCGATTGTAGCCAGCAGCTCCAAGGTGCGATCGCGATGGCCCAGGCGCGAATGGAAGCTGGCCAACTGGGTCAGGACACCGGGGTCGGCCGGAGTTTCCGCCAGATCCGCCTCGGCGAAACGGACCGCCTTCTCGTAGGCGACCCGGGCCGAGTCGGCGTAACCCAGGGACCAGCGGTAGGCTTCGGCCAGGTTGCGCCAGAATCTTCCGCTGTCTGGTTCGTGGGCTACGGCACGCCGGTACATCAGCAGGGCGTCCTCATAGCGTTGCTCATAGTAGTAGTAGGTTCCCAGGTTGGAGTAGGCCATCGAGGTCTCCTTGATGGCCAGGGATTCCAGGAAGCGCTCCTCGATCTCCGGACTGTCTTCCCTTGCCTTCCAGATGAACACGCCCAGGTAATATTGGCCCTCGTAGTTGCGGGGAGCGAATTCCAGCGCTTCCCGCAGAATCCCCTCGGCGACTTCGGCCTCATCGAAGTAGTAGTAGGCCATCGACAACATCTCATACCCGGGAGGATAACCCGGCCGGGCGGCCACAAGTCGCTCGAAGAGTGCAATCGCATCATCCTTGCGTCTCGCCCGGATCAGGGCATTGCCGTAGGCGCGGATGATCATCGCGTTGTTCCGGTCCCGGGTCAGCCCTTGTTCGAAAGCGGCGAGGGCTCCGTCGAGATCGCCTTCGGCCTGCAGGACCCTGGCCAGATAGTAGTGACTACGGGACAGGACCGGTTCCATGGCGGCTGTCCGCTGCAGCTCTTCACGTCCCGCGGCGGCACCCTCGGCATCCTCAGGCCAATCCAGGTCCCAATTGAGATAGGCCAGTTCCGTGCGGGCCCACGCGAAGGAGGAATCGGCGGCCACGGCCCGGGACAAGGCGACCCGGGCCCGCTCCTGCTGCGGCCCGTCCCCTCCCAGGTCGGGATACAGGAATCCCACGCCGCGACAATAGTCGATGAATGCCGACGGCACGGATGTCCCGCCGCGCGATACGATCTCCGGTGGAATCACTGCCTGCCTCTCCGACAGTACGCCGGCGACCCAGGTGACGATATCCTGCTGCCAGGTCTTCAGGTTGGCCACCGTGTCCTGGAATTCCTTCTCCACGCGTTTACCGCTGCGGACGTCGGAAATGGTGACTTTCAGATTGATGTTGGACCCCATTACACGGCCCAGCCCGGTGACGATCCGATAGGTATTGAAGCGATCCTTCACCTCCTCCACGTTCTCGACATCGTAGAGTTGAAATGCGCCGGGCGGCACGACCCAGTACTTGTCGCTTTCCTCTTCATGGACCGCCAACCGATCCGCCACGTACCAGGCCAGGCCATGGCCCAGCGCCGCGTCCTCGTCCGTGGCTCCCATGAAGGAGAATGGCAACACTGCCACACCGGTCCGGTCATACTTCGGTCCCAACCAGTCGGGAATGCAGGTCCAACCCAGGAAGGCCAGCGCTGCCACCGATGCCACCACGGCCGACTGCAGCCGTATCCGGTTCCACCAGTGCTTGCGCCGGGGAGGTGAATCGTCGTCGGATCCCACCGGCGGTGGCGGCAAGAACTCGGTGGTATACTCCGTAGCCAACACCTGGTGGATAGCGGCCGCCAGGTGATGCGCCGACGGATAGCGGTCCGCGGGGTCCTTCTGCAGACAGCGGTCGATGATGGCGGCACACCGGCGATCCAACTCCTTATTCACCAACGGCAGGGTCAGAGGCTCCGAGTGGGCGATGGCATAGATCTGGGCGCCCCGGGTGTCCCCCCTGAACGGCAGGCTACCTGCCAGCATCTCGAACAGCATGATGCCCAGGGACCAGATGTCCGCCGCTGCGGTGACATCGCCACTGCGGACCTGCTCGGGAGCCAGGTAGCCGTAGGTGCCGACCACCGCCCCGTCCAGGGTGTGACGGGTGCCCCCCAGCAACCGGGCAACTCCGAAGTCCACGATCTTCACCCGGTCATCATTGGTGAACAGGATGTTGGCGGGTTTTATGTCCCGGTGGACAATGTCGTGGTCGTGGGCATGCCCCAGGCCAAGGGCAGTCTCGTAGGCATATCTGAGGGCGGTCGGGGTATCGAGTGGACCGTCGGCCAGTTTCTGTTTGAGGGTACCGCCCTCGTAGTAGGCCATGGCGATGTACCAGGTCTCGTCATCATCCTGGCCGATATCGTAGACGTTGCAGATGTTCCCGTGGGCCAGACCCGCCATCATCCGGGCTTCGCGCAGGAAGCGTTCTACTGCTTCTTTTTTCTCGAGCAACTCCGGAGCCAGGAATTTCAAGGCATCGGTGCGGCCCAGCAGGATGTGCTCGGCGCTGTAGACCC
>QNDV01000546.1 GCA_003646045.1 bacterium | reverse complement strand
TCGCAGGTCTTCACCGCTGGTGCGGCCGTCGAACCAGTCCTCGATCCGGTCCCAGAACTGGAGGTGACCGGTGCGAATGCGCGCCAGCAGGCGCCCCTTCTCCACCACCACGGCCCAGGAAATGACCGACAGGACCAACAGTACGAGCAGGATGGATTTACCGAAGAAGGTCGTTTCGGCCAGCAAGCCGACCAGCTCGGAAGTCCCGAGTCTGGCGATAACGGGGACGGGGGGCATGTGCTCCTCCTTGACGCGTCGAAATGGCAGCGGGCCATCCGTGGCTCGGCCTTCGACCCGATCTCGTGCGGGTCGGTATGATCAGGTTCAGGCCTTGCCGAGGAAGTAGTCTTCCTCGAAGACCTGGCGGAAGTCGAACTTGTCGATGAAATCGCGGAGCGAATCCTCGTCCCGCTTGCTCAACAGACCGCCCTCGATCAGGTGGAAAACGCACCGGCCGAAATCGAGGGTCGAGTGTACGCCCCAGGCAGCGAACACGTCGGTGGCCATGATCCCGAAGCGATCGCGGCCCAGGTCCTTGATGCTGTCGAGCAGGATCTCGCCCGACACGTGAGCCCGAAGGCCTCGCGACGTCATGGCCTGCTCCAGGGCTTCCAGCACGAAACGGTACGCTTCCGGCCGGAACGATCCGTTGGTCTCGGCGATGGTCTCGATCTGCTGCAGGAAGTCGCGAGGCTCGGTCATGGCGCTCCCCTTCCTGGAATCACCGTGATGAAGCATCCTGTATACAATGTCAGGTCCGGCCCGGAAGCTGTCAACCTGTAGCTAGAACCTGATCGTAGAGGTCGATGTAGGTCTTCAACACACATCGGGCGCCAAAGGTTTCCACGGCATCGCGCCGGGCCTCCTCTCGCAGGTGTCGATGGTACTCCGGATCGCCCAGCAAGGCCAACGCGGCGGCAACCATACCCGCCACATCGTCGGGATCGCGCAGGAAGCCGTTGACGCCGTCGTCGATGAACTCGTCGGTGCCGCCGCGATTGGTGGCGATCACCGGCACGCCGCAGGACATGGCCTCCAGGGCGATGAGCCCGAAGCTCTCGTGACGCGACGGCAGCAGCATGAGGTCGCCCAGCGGCAGCAGGTCGGCGACGTCTTCCACCATGCCCGGCGCCACCACTCGTTCGGCCAATCCCAGCGACTTCAGCCGCTCCAGTGCGGCGGAGCGCTCGGGGCCGTCGCCCAGCAAAAGCAGCTTCGCCGGCCGCGCCGCCGCCACCCCGGCAAACACATCCACCACCGCCGGCAGGTTCTTGACCTCCCGGAAGTTGGAGGCGTGCAGGATGAGCACCTCATCGTCGGCCGCATAGCGCGTCCGGGCCTGGCGATCCTCCAGCGGTCGGAATCGACGCGGGTCGACGAAATTCGGGATCACGGTAACCGGTCGCTCGATCCCGAAAACCTTGTGAGTCTCGCGGGCCAGAAATCCGCTCACCGCCGTGACGGCGTCGGACTGCTCGATGAGGAACCTGGTCATGGGAAAGAACGCCGGCTCCTGCCCCACCAGCGTGATGTCCGTCCCGTGCAGGGTGGTGATGAGTTTGAGACGGTCGGGACCGACCATCTGCCGCGCCAGGTAACCGCTCGCCGCGTGGGGAATGGCGTAGTGCACGTGCAGAATATCGAGGTGGTGTTCGACAGCGGTCTCGGCCATGGCCGTGGCCAGGCTCAGGGTGTAGGGCGGATACTGGAAGACCGGGTAGTCGGCCACCTCCACCTCATGGTAGAAGACGTTCTCCCGGTACTGTCGCAAACGCAACGGCAAACTGGCGCAGATGAAATGCACCGCATACCCGCTTCGCGCCAGGTTCAGACCCAGCTCGGTGGCCACGATGCCGCTGCCGCCCTGGCTGGGATAGCAGGTGATGCCGATGCTTGGCAGTCGGCTCATGCCCAGCGCTCCCGGGGCAGGTCGGACAGGACCGGCGCCGCGTCCAGCTTGAGCGCCTCGGCCCACGCCACGCCGGCGCGCCGCCCCCAGGTGCGGCCGCGATCCTCGATCCGGGCCAGGAAATCCGGCGCATTGATGTGGGTGGGACTGCGCGCAGGGTCTCGCTGGAACTGGCTGGCGTAGCAGGCGAGGGCTTGCTGCTTGGCAGTCCAGGTGCCCGAGACGTCGAAGAGAAGGTCGGGCGCCTCGTCTTCCGGGCAGACCCTGCCCACGGTTTCCACTTGCCAGGGCCCAGCATCAGACGCCGGCGCTACGTCCTGGGGCCACCAGCGCACCGCGGGCGCCGGCACGACCAGAGCCCGCAGCCGCGCCAGGAAAGCCGCGCGCCGCACCAGATGCGGGACGGCCAGATGATCGGGATGGCGCCGGGCCTCGGGCGCGGTCACCACCCAGCGCGGGCGCAGGCTCCGCAGGATCCAGACCACTGCCTCGACCTGAGTCCGTGCCGAGGCGGCCAGAAAACCATCGGGCAGATCGAGCTGAACCCGCCCGGCCAGGCCCAGGATCTTGCTGGCCCGGGTGGCCTCGGTCCAGCGCTCGTCCGGCGTAGCGTTGGAGGCCAGTTCGCCACGGGTCAGGTCGCACACCCAAACCCGGCGACCGCGATTGCCGAGCAGGCGCAAGGTACCGCCCAGCGCGATCTCCGCGTCGTCGGTGTGAGGACAGATGCAAAGCAGGTCGCAATTTGCTGTGGGCATGTCAGGGCTCCGGAACGGT
>QNDV01000545.1 GCA_003646045.1 bacterium | reverse complement strand
TGGCTTTGGCTCAACCGTGACGGTGAATGCACAAAACTTAGTAAAAAACGGTATGAGAACATTCTCGGAAAAAACGCGACGGCAGATGAAAAAAGAGAATATTATGGTCTTGCAACTGCTGCGTTGACGGAATTTTGGCGATCATACCGTCACGTTGCCGGAATTCAGCATTTTTGCGGGCTTGGACATTCAAAACCGAAAGGATTTACCTGTGACAACTGGACTGACTTAGAATCTCTTGAATTCGAACCGCATTTTTTCAAATACGTAAGCGACGCTTTTTCGCCCGTTGGTTTAATGTTAGAAATTTGGCCGAACGAAAAAGGAGTTAAAGCCGGAAGCAAAATAGCTTTTAACGTTCCTGTAATAAATGACACTCAGGAAGAGTGGAACGGAGATGTTGCTGTTAGGATAATTGATTCTAAAGGGGAAAAGCACCATGAAGCAGAACGCAAATATATTGTTCCGGCGTTGGGTCGCGAATACCATCGGTTTGCTATGACTTATCCTACAAACTCCGGAAACTACCGGATAGAAGCTGAACTGAACTATAATAATGATAGTGTAAAAAGTGTGAGAGAGGTAAAGATTAAATAGCTAATAGTTAATAGTTAATAGTTAAACTACAAGCTTTTATTTTTCACAGAAAAATAAAAATGACAAAGCGAATATTAAAAATTTTAAATAAAAAAATCCCCCTAACCCACCCAGCATACGCGGACCACGGACCACGGATCACGGACCACAGATTACGGACCACGGACCACGGATCACGGGTCACGGGTCACGGACCACGGATTACGGACCACGGACCACAGGTCACGGATTACAGACCACGGATTACGGACCACGGACCACGGGTCACGGATTACAGACCACGGATTACGGGTCACGGATTACGGGTCACGGGTTTTTCAGGCATCGCCCTGGTTGCCGTGCTTGCTATACTAACTGTATTAGCAATTCTTGCAGTATCTTTTGTAACAATGACTTCCATACAAAACAAAACAAGCCGGGCGAGTATGGCTTCTTTACGCGCGAGGTTGTTAATAGAATCAGGGTTGCAGCATGCTGTTTCTTTGATTCAGCAGGATACTTCTGAAAAAGGTTTGATATGTGATTCTCCTGAAACTGACCCGCAGATATTCGCGCCTGAAAGCGGCAGACAATGGCATTTAGTTAAAAATAATAATGGAGATACTATCGGCCGCTACAAAATAGAGATATCAGATGAGAGCGGTAAACTAAACATTAATACATTACAATCCCTTGCGCAGCATGCCATGCTTACGGCAAAAGAAAACCGTAAATTCCAGCGCAAAGACCCGCTTTTCTCCATCTTGTCTCCAAAATCAATAAAAGCATTGCGCGCTTATCAGTACGGCCCGAATAAAGTGCCCGGCATGAGAAATGTTGACGACAACAAGAACAACATAACACTTGAAAATGACGGAATTGACAACAATTTCAACGGTTTGATAGACGAAAAAAATGAAGGAGTTGATGAGCCTGCTGAGTATGACACCCGTTTTCCGACAGGTGATGACAGAACAATCGATTCTATAGCTGAGGTACCGGCAATACTGGGAACTCTGAATACGGGTTCTTCAAAAATGCCTATAGGTTCTCTCGCTAATTTTCTTACAACTTATTCCTCAAGTCGCTCACATGGTGCTTGGTCGGGCAGCAAACAGATATGTGTAAACGGTGCTAATGTGCGGGAACTTGTAAGATCCATACGTTCAATTAAAGATAAAAAGGCTATACAAAGACATTCAAAAGGCATTGCCAGAATGGCATGCAATATAATGGACTTTCGTGATGAAAATCATTCGCTATCAACTCACGGCGGGAATTACGGCGTTGAGGCAGTCTGCTTTAATGAAATTATGGCTAATGATGGAAGTCATCTGCATCAACCTTATGGCAGAAACTGGGTGCCAACAGGCAGAGGTAATGAACTAGAAGAAAAATATTGCGGGGTGGTAGGCCTTACCGTGGATCCATACAACAAAGATACCAGCAGCGAACCGGTTGCTCAATATCCCTGGCGACCGACTTCTGTGCGTAAATCAGGTAAGAATGTCAAAGTCATCTACAATGGGCCTATCATAAGAAAATCCAAAGATTCGTGGTTGGATTATAAGGATCTGTTCAACGTATTGAAAAAAAGCGGCAAAACTCAAGGGGATAATATTATTTATCCTCCAAACTTTTGGAAAAATGCACACATGATTCTCAGAACAGAGGTCGGGCAAAAAGATATAGAAAAAAAATATGAGAAAAATATAAACTACTTCCCTAAAGTTACTGCAAGCGATGCGCGGTCAGTAACGGTTGAGGGAAGATGGGGAGATAACAATGAGTTCAGCACATATGATACATTGCATCAGATATTAAGCAATAAGAGCACAAAAGTAGGATTCTGGCTCGATAATCATTGGGAAAGAGTTTGGGGATTATTTAGTTACTTGCCACGATGCACCGAATGGACAATATCAGAAGCGCGACCGCGAACTTATTACCGCGTTTATATAGGTAACAACTCTTTCGTTCCACCGTTTTTTAAAGGAAACTCATCAACTCTTGACTGTGATGGAATCCCGGCGCAATATTCAGAAACAGAAGAAAATTTGCTGAAATGGGATTATAATGACGCTGAACCAATACGCTCAGACGCTCAGGGTATTATT
>QNDV01000544.1 GCA_003646045.1 bacterium | reverse complement strand
CGGGTCTGCAGAACACCGCCGCCGGTGGCACCAAGCTCATCGACGTGCGGGATTTCGGCACCCAGGGCGATTGGGATACCGCTTTGGCCGAGCTGGAAGACGGCGTTTTCCTCGACGAGGATGGTCTGAAACTAAGTGGCGCGGCGGATCTGCCGGTGCCCCCGACCGGGGACGTCTACATGGGCGTCATCGCCGAGGGTGATTTCCTGAACAACTCCTCCGTCCACGACCTGAACGACGACGGTGACACCTCCGACCGCTTCGGCTTCATCGTCTACCAGGCCGAGCGCGCCGCTGTCGAGGCTGCTCTGGGCGAGGGCGCGGGTTACGAAATGCTGGCTGCGCTCAACGAAACCGCCGCGGCAACCGTGGCGAAGGAGCGCACCTCGCAACGTGTCTGGCTGGTGGTGGTCGACACCAACGCCGACGGCGATCTGGCCGCTGAGGTCCCGCTGCGCGATTACCACGTGAACCACGACATCTTTGCCTTGGGCAGCGACAACGCCCCGGACAGCCGCGCCCTCATGTCCTGGGAACTGAACGTGCGCACCAACGAGGACCATCTGGGCGCCATGACTGCGCCCACCGTGGAATTCCACTTCGACGACGGCGCCCATGGCAGCCACTGCGCCGGCATCGCCGCCGGTTTCGGTGTGAGCGGCCAGGAGGGCCTGAACGGCGTGGCCCCGGGGGCCTGGGTCATCTCCCTGAAGATCGGCGACAACCGGCTGTCCGGCGGCGCCACCCGCACCTCCAGTATGAAGAAGGCCTACGAGTACGCCGCCGACTTCGAGGAGCGCTGGGGCATACCCGTGGTGGTCAACATGAGCTTCGGCATCAAGGCCGTGGAAGAGGGCGACGACGCCATGGGCGGCTGGCTGGACGACCTGCTGGCCGAGCATCCCACCCTCTATGTCTGCACCAGTGCGGGCAACGAGGGTCCGGGCCTGTCCACGGTGGGCCTGCCCGCCACCAGTCGCAGCCTCATCTCCAGCGGCGCCTACCTGTCGCCCGCCACGGGACGCGATCTCTACAACGCCGATATGGCCCAGCCCACGCTCTTTGCCTTCAGCAGCCGCGGCGGCGAGACGGCCAAGCCGGACATCGTGTCTCCGGGCTCGGCCCTGAGCACCGTACCGGGTTACGTGGATGGCATGGCCCGTTTCAACGGCACCAGCATGGCCAGCCCCCAGACCGCCGGCGCGGTGGCCTGCCTGGTCAGCGCGGCGCAGCAGGAGGATCTGACCGTGCACTGGGGCATGGTCAAGCGGGCGCTGATTGCCGGTGGCACGCCGGTGAAGGGCCTCACCCTTGTCGATCAGGGTGGCGGCCTGGTGAACATTCCCGCCACCTGGAAGGTGCTGAGCGATCTGGCCGGCAGCGAGTCCGCCCACGCCGTGCTGCGCTACGACATCGAGACGGCGTGTGTCTTCCAGGCCGACGGCCTGAGTGACGCCGCCTACTGGCGCACGCCAGGTGGCATCCCCTTCAGCCCCGAGAACATCGACTTCACGGTGACGCCGGTGTTCCACCCGGACCTGGATCCCGACGCCCGCGACACTTTCTTCCGCAGCTTCAATTTCAAGAGCGAGGCCGACTGGCTGAAGGTCATCTCGGGCGACCGCTACATCCGCGGCGACATGGGCATGACCGTGCGCGTGCGCTACGACGGCGACAAGCTCGGCGCACCGGGTGCCAGCTCGGCGCGGGTCATCGCCAGCCTGGACGGCGGCGACCTGGGCGGTCTGGCGGCCCGGGAGTTCTCGCTGTGGAACACGGTGGTGATCGGTGAGCCCGTGGGGCCCGCCAATGGCTACATGAAGACCTTCACCGGCAAGGATGTGCCCCAGAGCTCGGTGCGACGGCACTATGTCGACGTACCGGCCGGCGCGTCGGCCATGCGGGTCCGGCTGGAGGTCAGCGAGGATGCTGGCTCTAGTCGCGGCGCTGCCGCCTACACCGAGATCTGCAACCCGGAGGGCCATGTCAAAGGCGGTTGGTCGGGCTATGCGTCGGTGGACCACCAGCCCATCATCGACCAGACCGTGCTTGGACACGAACTGTACCCGGGCACCTGGGAGATCAACGTGGCCACGGGCATCCGCAACGAGGACCTGACCGACTACCGGCTCACTGTGAGCTTCGACGGCTACCAGGTCTGTCCGCCGGTGTTGGCGCAGACAGACGGCACCTTGCGGGTGACCCGCGCCTTCAGCGGCACCTTCCACGGTGACGTGACCGCGAATATCGAAGGCGTGCGCCGCGAGCAGACCATCGAGATAGCCGATGCCGACACCTGGACCCTGCCGTTTACCCTGGACGACGCCACGCCCCGCGCCTCCTTCGTCCTGGAGATGACCGAGGAAGTGGCTAACCTCTTTACCGACTGTGCAGTGCGCGTTCTCGACGGCAGCGGCGAGGCGGTCCGCTCCACGGGGTTCGATGGTCTGGAAGCGCACGTGAACGTCTCCCTGCCCGCGGGCGACTACAAGCTGGAAGTGGTGGGGGCCTTCGCCCTGGCCGAGGACATGGCCGACTGGGGCTTCGAGCTGGAGGAGAAGTACTTCTTCGCCGCCCCCGTGGCTGGCGACGTGTCGCGGGCCGGCGGAGGCGACCTGATCCTGCCCTGCGGCGTGCCCACGGCAGTGGACGTGACCTTCGAACCGACCTGGCCGGCGGCGCCCGAGGGACATCACGTGTTCGGG
>QNDV01000543.1 GCA_003646045.1 bacterium | reverse complement strand
GTTGCATTTCGATTCACTCCTCTATTGGGATCAGCAGGTTATTGTCTAGTGAAAAGGTAGTATATCGCTACGACCCTGCATGAAAATTCAATGAAAACATGATGCGAATCAGGATTCAGTCCGCTTGCCAGCGGTAACCGTGACCGTGGGCCAAGCGATGTCGCAGTATCACCCTGCCGAAACACCGCTCTGTCGAGTAGTACCACCTTCCTCGCACGCGACATTTATTCTGGTGCCGGGAACCCAGACTAGCTGGGCTAGCAGTCCGTTGAAAAACTCGGGCCGAGCCAGGTCCGCCCGGCCGGACCGAGATCAAGGCACGAGGTCGCACATCACCGGAGTGAACGCCACGTCGTCACGGTCGTCCGGAATGGTCGGCATTTTCTCCCGCACGTCTGGATGGAGACGGGCATCCGTGGCCGCTCTGAAAGCAGGGCGCAGATTCCGCAGAACCATGGCGCGACCGTCATCCAGCAGGGCGATGGCGTCGTAGCTCACGTCATAGTCGCCGGACGGATCGTAGATCTCCACCCGCTCACGCAACTCGCCCGTAGGTTCATGGACCTCATAGCGGCAGACCATGCCAGGCGGCAGGTCCTTTTCGAACCTGGATGTGCGCACACGCAGACTACCGTCCGGCTGCGGTTCGAGGGTGCGAATCATCGGATCACGAGGGCATAGTTTGCGGTCTGCGAACTGGAGATCACCATTGACGATGCTGTAGCTGCGGTACCTGAGTTCGTCGAGTTCGGTCTGCGTGCGCCGGTGGGCTGTAAAATCGCGCGTCACCATGCGTTCAACCTCGCCACCGAGGTTACGCCACTCCAGCCTGTACTCGTCTCTTACCGGGGCGAAAACGACCTGGCCCGTGCCGACTGCCACGGCGGTATACCAGGGCAGGTGCTCTTCGGCTTCATCGGTTGCACCACTCTGCCCATGATGCCGATGTTTCTGCTCGCGGTGAAAATCCTCCGTACGCCGGCCCTCGTCGTCATGGAGAGCCGCGTGGAATACCGATATGAAAGCACCGGGCTCGTCACTCTCCTTGGTTTCCGAGTAGACGCCGAACCAGCCGAGCGGAGTCTCCTGGATCCGATTGATCCAGGCGTTGGCCTGCAGGCGCCAACGGCCCCGCGGCGTACCGTCGAGATCAACGAATTCCAGCCTGGTGGGATAGCCGTGCTGGACGGCGATACGACCATCGGCGCAAAGGAACATGACGCCGGGATTGCGTACTTCGCCGGGACCGTCGCCTTCGTTCATGATCGTGCCCAGGAATTCGCCGTCGTCGCTGTAAATCAGGATGTGGCACAGTTGCCGGTCCAGAAGATAAACCCGGTCGTCATGGGCGAGAATCTGGGACTGGTCGAAGTACCCCAGGAGCGGCGCATCCGGATCCTCGGAATCGATGCGCCACCGCTCCTCGAGCTGGAGACGACGTACCACCGGCGGCTCGGTGGGGCAATGGACGGTTGGTGTTTCCGCAGTCACCGTGGCCGTCGCCATCAGGGCAAGATACAATATCGGCGCGAAGTATTTCATCATCATCCCCCGTGTTCGATGTCGAAGAGACTCAGGTGGAAGGGCCACTTCTACCTTTGATATTCACACGTATTCAAAACCAGGTCGACACTTGACAGTGGCAGGTGGCGACATGCTTTCAGAGAGTATCACGCTAGTCGAGAGTCCTCTCGTGGTCGAGAAGGGAGGCCACAACATCGGGGCCTGGATCAGCGATCCTACACATTTCCGAAGGCCCGAAGGCCGGCGCCCGCCCCAACTTGCGCCGGCACAACTCCATGATCCCACGAAATCATCCCCAACCATCCAACCCCCTGCTATCATCCCCCACCAGACCCCAACCCCGGAGCCCCCATGCCCACCACCCCCACCCACGCCTTCCTCGTCTCCCACACCCACTGGGACCGCGAGTGGTATCTCACCTTCGCTCGCTTCCGGGTCCAGCTCGTCGAGACCATCGACGCCATCCTCGACCAGCTCGAATCCGACCCCGACTTCCGCCACTTCTGCCTCGACGGCCAGACCCTCGCCCTCGAGGACTACCTCGAAGCGCGCCCGGAGCAAAAAGACCGCATCGAAGACCTCGTCGAGACCGGCGCCCTGGCCCTCGGCCCCTGGTACGTCCTGCCCGACGAATTCCTCGTCTCCGGTGAGGCCACCGTCCGCAACCTCCAGTTCGGCCATGCCACCGCCGCGCGATTCGGTGGCGCCCAGAAGGTGGGCTACCTGCCCGACACCTTCGGTCACCTGGGCCAGATGCCGCAGATCCTCCAGCAGGCCGGCATCGACAGCTTCATCTACTGGCGCGGCCACGGCGACGAAATCGCCCGGCTCGGTCTCGAATGGTGGTGGGAAGCGCCCGACGGCAGCCGCGTGCTCGCAATCAACCAGGAGGACGGCTACGTCAACGCCGCCGCCCTGGGCCACGCCGAACTCTGGCACGCGCACACGCGCCGCGCACTCGATCCGGAGCAGGCGATCACCAAGATCCGCAATCTTTTCGCGAAGATGTCCGCCCGCTCCCGCACCGGCACCTGGCTCCTGAACAACGGCTGCGACCACCACCCACCCCAGCGCGAGTTCGGCGGCATGCTCGCCGCCCTCCGCACCGCCTATCCCGATACCCGGTTCATCCACGGCAGCCTATCCGAACATGTGGCGGCGTTACGCCGCGATATCGGCGAGGAT
>QNDV01000542.1 GCA_003646045.1 bacterium | reverse complement strand
CATCGGGGGTTGAGGTGGTGGCAAATACCGCGACATCCCGGAAGTGGAGCTGGTGGGGAGAACTGGGTGGCGCCGTGGGTGATCTGGGCATCACCATCCCCCTGGCCTATGCCCTGGTGGTGGCCAACGGCTATCCGGCGCCGCGGATTTTCCTGCTGTGGGGACTGATGTACGTGGCCACCGGCCTGTTCTACCGTGTGCCCGTGAGTGTGCAGCCCCTGAAGGCCATGGCGGTCATCGCCATCGCCCAGGGTCTGGACCCGGCACTCATCGGCACGGCGGCCTTTGTCTACGGCCTGCTGTTCGTGGTGCTGGCCGCGAGTGGTCTGATTCGGCACGTCCGTCGCCTGTTTTCGGCGGCTCTGGTCCGCGGCGTGCAGTTGGGGATCGGCCTGATCCTGGCGTTCAAGGCGTTCGATCTGATTCGCGAACCGCGCTTCATGGTCGGCGGCGAAACCATGCCCATGCTGCTGAACGTCGGCATTGTACTGGCGGCCCTGGCGCTGCTGTCGTGGGGCCGTCGCCTGACACGGATACCGCCGGTGCTGATGCTGGTGGTGCTGGGTATGGTGGCGGGATGGCTGGTGGGCGGCCGACCTCCCGTCGCCCTGGTCTCGGGCGCGCCGCTGCTGTGGACCCTGCCGCGATTCGACCTGCTATTGGACGCCTTTCTGTTGCTGATACTGCCCCAACTGCCCCTGACCGTGGGCAACGCGGTGATTGCAGCGGACGACAGCTGCCACACCTGCTGGCCTGAACGCAGTGGCCGAGTCACCGTGGTCCGCCTGGCAGGCAGCATCGGTCTGGGCAATCTGGTCATAGGCCTGGCGGGGGGCTTTCCCGTGTGCCACGGCGCCGGTGGTATTGCGGCCCACGCGCGTTTCGGTGGCTTGACCGGTCGCACCACCGTGATCCTGGGTGTGGCCTTCGTGGTGGTGGCCCTGGTCCCCGGCGGGACGAGCTTGCTCTTCCTGATCCCCTTGCCCCTGCTGTGCGCCATGCTGTTGATGGTGAGTTGGAGCATGGTACGACTGGTGGCGACCCTGCCCCGTCCGGGTGATTACCTGGTGGCGGTAACCGTGGGCGCCACCGGGCTGGCGACCAGGAATCTGGCCGTGGCCCTGGCGGCGGGCTGGCTCCTTCAATTCATCATTACCCTTGTCATGTCATTGACCCAACGCCGTCCCAAGGAGGACTCCCATGGGTGAGATCGCAGCCATTTGCATCAGCCGCGAGAAAGGCACGGTCAAGCAGCCGGTGCCGGCGGTGGAACTGAAGACCGACTTCGGCATCGTAGGTGATGCTCACGCCGGGCCGGGTCACCGCCAGGTCTCGTTGCTGCCCGGCGAGAGCATCGCCCGGGTGCGGGCCCTCATGCCCGACCTGGCCGACGGCGCCTTTGCCGAGAACCTCATTACCTCGGGCCTGGACCTGGGCGCGGTGACCGTGGGCGACCACGTGCGCATCGGAGCGGACGTGGATCTGCAGGTGACCCAGATCGGCAAGGAATGCCATCACGGTTGTGCCATCAGGCAGATCACCGGTGACTGCATCATGCCCCGCGAGGGGATCTTCTGCCGTGTTGTCAGTGGCGGCAGGGTGGAAAAGGGCGCACCGGTGGTCCTGGCCGGCGCGTCGGCACAGGGAGCCTGAGCCGTGGAACCCGTGGTCACCCAACCCGCGGCGGTGGTACTGGCCGGTGGCCTGTCGACCCGCTGGGGGCGGGACAAGTCCCTGGTCCGGTGGCGCGGCGGGCGCCTGGTGGATCACGTGGTGGCTCGCCTGCCCGACGAGCGGCACGAGACAGTGCTGGTGGTCCGCCGGGAGCAGGGTGATACGGGTTGGCCCGCGGACGTGGTGGTCCACGACGATCCGGATCTGCCGGCGGGCCCGTTGCGGGGCGTGATCCGGGGTCTGGAAGCCTGTACCGCCGAATGTGCCTGGGTGGTGGCCTGTGACCAGCCCCTGATCAGTGCGCCGCTACTGCGTCACCTTGCGGATGTGCTGGATCCGGACCGCCTGGCGGTGATACCCGAGTGGGGGGGGCGACCACAGCCCCTGGTGGGTGTGTACCGCTCGGCGGCGGCAGCGCGTCTGGCGGCCTGTCTGGCCGACGGCGAGCGCTCGCTGATCGGAGCCCTGGAAGCACTGGATGTGCAGATGGTGGACGAAACGCAGTGCCGCCGTTTCGACCCGGCGGGCGACAGTTTCCTGAACCTCAATCGTCCGGAGCAGCTGGCGGAACTCGCCGGTCGGTTTCCGGAATCCCCGGAGGAATGAACGTGACCGGACCGGACCGAACCGCGGTGATGATAACCTACGAACAGGCCCTCGAGTTCGTCATGGAATCCGTGCACACCCTGGACGCCGAGTCGTTGACCCTGGTCCGGGCCCGCGGGCGCTACCTGGCCCGGACGGTGAAGGCACGTTTCCAACTGCCACGATTCGAGCAGTCGGCCATGGACGGGTTCGCCGTGCGCACGGCGGACCTCGCCGCCGCCGCACCGGGCAACCCGGTTACCCTGGTGGTGGCCGGCGAAATGCCGGCCGGCACGGCGCAACGTATGCGACTGGGCGCAGCTCGGACGGTGAAGGTTTTCACGGGTGGACGATTGCCGGCAGGCGCCGATGCGGTGGTCATGAAGGAATACGTCACGTGGGAGGGTGGACGTGCGGTCTTCCGGGCACCGGCGCGGGTCGGTGATCATAT
>QNDV01000541.1 GCA_003646045.1 bacterium | reverse complement strand
ATAGAGCAGGGCGAAGACACCCAGGCGTTCGGGTCCGATGAAACTCTTGGGCCTGAGGACGGGGACCACCAGGCCCTGGTCCCGGTATTCGCCGCACACGCCCTCGGCCTCGATCTTGGCCTGGCCGTAGGGCCCCACGCCGATCATGGGGTCATCCTCCACCAGGGGATGATGATCCGGCACGCCGTAGACCGCGGTGGACGAGATGTGGACCACCCGGCCGACCCCCGCGTCCAGCGCCGCCTGCAACACGGTGCGTGTGCCGTCCACGCCGGTGGTCATGATGTCGTGCTCTGAGTATAGCGGCAGGGCCATGGCGCCGTGGACCACCAGGTCACAACCCACCATGGCCCGAGCCACGGCATCGGGGTCGCGAATATCGCCCACGAAGTGTTCGATGCGGTCCCGGCAATCGGCGTAGTCGAATTCCGCCAGGTCCAGGGACCGGACCTTGACGCCTTTCTCCAGCAGGAAGCGGATCAGGTTGATGCCCGTGAAGCCGGCGCCGCCGGTCACCAGTACGGTGCCGGGCTGTCGCGTGATGTCCTGATCAGTCAAGGTGTCGCTCCTGTCGGCGCCTCGTTCAGCGCCGCTCTTCGAGTTCAATGGAACCGCTCCAGATCTCACCGGCCCTTTCGGCGCTGAAATCCAGCCGGTCTCCGACGTTGGAATCATAGACTAGGCGTTCGATCATGCTCAACGAGGTCGCGGGCCGGCCCTCGATCTTGCGCAGTACGTCATAGCGCCGCAGCCCGGCTTTCCAGGCCGGGGCGTCCTCACGCACTGCATCCACCAGCACACCCACCGGGTCATCGAGCTCGAGGTAGTGCATGGCACTGGGTGACAGGGGCGCCAACCGCACGCCCAGGTCGATATCCCGGTAGTGCCCGTAGCGCCTGATTTCGTCCACCACCGTTCTGACCCTGGCCGCCGGCACGGCAAAACCGATGCCCACGCTGCCCCCGGAATCCGACAGGATGAAGGTGTTGATGCCCACCACCTCGCCGCGGGTATTGACCAGGGGACCGCCACTGTTGCCGGGATTGATGGCCGCGTCGGTCTGGATCATGCCCAGGTAGGGTCGTTCCTCGTTGGACCGCCTGGCCATATCCCGGTTCAGGGCACTGATCACGCCTACGGTCACCGTGGGCTGGGTATCTGCCAGCAGGTAACCGAAAGGCGAGCCGATGGCGATGGCCCACTCGCCTATGAGCAGGTTGTCCTCCCAGGCCATGGGCGCCACGGGCAGATCCCGGCTCTCGATGCGTAGTATCGCCAGGTCATAGCGAGGGATCTCATCCATCAACACCGCCTGGAACTGGCGGCCGTCGGACAGGGTCACGATGAGCTGGATGGCCCCCGCCACCACGTGCTGGTTGGTGACGATCAGGCCGTCGGCGGAGATGATCACCCCCGAGCCCATGTTCTGGACCTGCCGCACATACTCGCGCCGGGGCAGGAAGCCCAGGCGCTCCAGCATCTCCATGTTGGGATTGCGCACGGCCTGCTGCTGGATCACGTTGATCGAGACCACCGCCGGCGCCACGCGCCGCGTAGCCAGCACGATGGCGTTGGCGCGGTCGCCCATCAGATCGTCCACCCCGCCACCAGGTACCGGCGAAGTCAGGGTGTCGCCACCCGCCGAGTCCGGCACCGTCACTGGTGGCTGGGTCCCATTTCCCGGTTGGTTGCCGGTGTCGGAATCGCCACCGCGCACCAGCAGCAGGGCGCCGCCCAGGGCAGCGCCCAGCAACAGTCCGGTAATGGCTCCCCACCAGGAAGGACGCATTGTCGTCTAGCCCTTGTCGCCCTGGAGTTTTTTCCAGTCCGCCATGAAGGCCGCCAGGCCCTTGTCCGTCAGGGGATGGGACACCAGCTTGCTGATCACGCCCGGCGGAATGGTGGCGATGTCGGCACCCAGCAGGGCCGAGTCCACCACGTGCATGGGATGGCGCACCGAAGCCACGATGATCTCGGTCTCGTAGTCGTAGTTCTGGTAGACCTCGACGATGTCTGCGATCAGTTCCATGCCGTCCTCGCCCACATCGTCCAGCCGTCCCACGAAGGGCGAGGCATAGGCCGCGCCGGCCTTGGCCACCAGCAGGGCCTGGTTGGTGGAGAACACCAGGGTCGCGTTGACGGCGATCCCCGCGCCCGACAGGGCAGCCATGGCCTTCAGGCCCTCGTAGGTGGTGGGCACCTTGACCACGATATGATCGTCCAAAGCGGCCAGGCGTTTGCCCTCGGCGATCATGCCTTCGGCGTCCAGTGCCGTGACCTCGCCGCTGACGGGTCCCTGGACCACGTCGCAGATCTCCTTCAACAGGGCATCGGTGTCACGACGTCCGGCCTTGGCCATGAGACTGGGGTTGGTGGTCACCCCGTCGCACATGCCCATGGCCTTGATCTCGCGGATGGCCTCCAAGTCGGCCGTATCGATGAAGAACTTCACGGGTCGTCTCCTTCCGGATGAGCAGCGACGGGAGCATCGGGATCCCGCCAGGCGGGATCCAGCACATGGGCGGGATACCGGACCTCTTCCAGAAAGAGGCCCTCGGGCGGCGCCATACCACCGGCCCGGGAACGGGACATGGCCGCCAGGATGGCCGGAATCTCGTCCGGCCCTTGGCTCCCCTGTCCGATTTCCACCAGCGTGCCCACCATATTGCGCACCATGTGGTGCAGGAAGCGGTCGGCCCGCACGTGGAAGATAGCT
>QNDV01000540.1 GCA_003646045.1 bacterium | reverse complement strand
GACGGTGGCTGGTTGCCGTTCCTCGGTGGCGTCGCGATCTGGGGTGGCCTCTACGTGGTCATGGTGTTTGCAGTGCGCGTGCTCGACCGGGAGGACCTGTCCTTGCTGCCACAGTTAATCGGGCGGAGATAATTTCCCTCTTGAGCCGGACGACCGAATCCAGTAAACGCAGAGAACGTCATGACGCCGGCGCCGCTCGTCCGGCACTCCAGATATCGTGAGGACCCAGCATGGAAACCATCCGCCAGTTCGCCACCAACCTCTCCGGCACCGTCTGGGGTTGGCCGGAGACCTTCCCGGTGATGGTGGCCGCCCTGCTGCTCACCGGCCTCTTCACCACGGTCACCCTGCGCTTCATCCAGCTGCGCCGCCTCAAGCACAGCTTCGACGTGATCCGCGGCAAGTACGACGACCCTTCCCACGAGGGCGACCTCTCCCACTTCCAGGCGCTCACCACGGCGCTGTCGGCGACGGTCGGCATCGGCAATATCGCGGGCGTGGCCACGGCCATGCACTACGGCGGACCGGGCGCGCTGTTCTGGATGTGGGTGACGGCGGTCTTCGGCATGGCGCTCAAGTACGCCGAGTGCACCCTCAGCATGAAGCACCGTCAGATCCTGCCCGACGGTTCGGCGGCCGGCGGTCCCATGTACTACATCGAGCACGGGCTGGGCAAGAACTGGAAACCGCTGGCGGTGGCATTCGCCATCAGCGCGGTGATCTGCAGCTTCGGCACGGGCAACGCCATCCAGGCCTTCACCGTGGCCGACCAGATGCGCGCCGACGTGGGCGTGCCCACCTGGATCACGGGCCTCGTGTCGGCCAGTCTCGTGGCTGCCGTGATTCTCGGCGGCATCAAACGCATAGGCGCGGTGACGAGCAAGCTGGTGCCCTACATGGCGGTCATCTACGTGGTCGGCGGACTGCTGGTGGTGCTGCTGAACATCCGCGAAATCCCGGCCATGATCTCCCTCATCTTCACCAGCGCCTTCAAGCCCGCCGCCCAGGTGGGAGGCTTCGCCGGCGGCACCTTCATCTTCATGCTCACCTGGGGTGTGAAACGGGGCTTGTTCAGCAACGAGTCGGGGCAGGGCTCGGCGCCCATCGCCCACGCGGCGGCCAAGACCGACGAACCGGTGCGCGAGGGCGTGGTGGCCATGATGGGTCCCTTGATCGACACCCTCATCATCTGCACCATCACCGGCCTGGTGATCCTCTCCACCGGCGTCTGGAACGACAAGAACCGGGTGGAGATCCCCGTCAACGCCCAGTCGGACATCACCGTGATGGTGAGCGATGCGACTGTGAAGACCAACGGTAGAGTGGCGGACGGCGACCGGTACGACGGCGTGTTGCGAGTGGAGCAGGGCAAGCCGGTGGACGCCGTCTTCGTCTACAACCACAGCACGGTGGAGCTGCCGGTCCTGCTGGAAGGTGACCGGCCCTGGCGGGGCGAGATGCCGGTTGTCGATGGTGTCATCGACTTCAAAGCCTTGCCTGCCATGAGTCTCGCCGGCGACATGGCACTCAACGGCTCGCCGCTCACGGCCTGGGCTTTTCAACGCGGCCTGGCGCCCATCGCGGGTCAGTGGGGCTATCTCATCGTCACCATCGGCGTGGTGCTCTTTGGAATCTCGACCGCCATCGCCTGGAGCTACTACGGCGACCGTTCCGTGGTCTATCTGCTCGGTCCGCGCTGGATCCTGCCGTACAAGATCCTGTTCTGCGTCATGAATTTCCTGGGCGCCATCGTCTCGCTGGAGATCGTGTGGAATCTCGGTGATGCGGCCCTGGGATTCATGGCCGTGCCCAACCTCATTGCACTCGTGTTGCTCAACCGGAAGGTCCGCCAGATGACCAGCGAGTACTTTGCTCGTGAGCACGTGCCGTACCGCTGATCATTCGAGGTGTGTTGTGATGGAGATCCTGATTTGCAATCACTGCGGTGTCCTCGTCGAGGGCACTGGTATCCAGCATCGACGCCGCCTCTTTTGCGGGGACGAGTGCTGCGAGAAATTCGAAAATGTGATCCGTGACCACGTTGGGCCCGGGCCGGTGGACCTCGAGAAGGCGGATGGGCTGGAGGATGACGGGTTGTTCGAGGAGGAGTATGTCGGGGAGGGCGAGGTCGGCGAGGATCTGGCGGACGACGAAATCTAGTTCTGGACCTTATCGAACCGACGCGTAACCACCTGGTTTTCCCGTCTTCGAATACACAATTTGCCATAGTTGGTTGCGTCGCACCTGGAAGGAACCGGCGTAGGTTTGAAGCATGTACGTCCACATGCGGTAGAACCGCTGGTCGTAGTGCTTTGACAATATCGACTCCCAATTGGTATCGAAGTTCTGGAGCCAGGCCCGAAGCGTCTTGGCATAGTCGTCGCCGAAATTATGCCAGTCCTCCATCACGAACAACCCGTGCGTCGTCTTGGCGATCTGTTCCACGGTAGGCAGGTAGCTGCCGGGAAAGATGTGCCGTTCAGACCAGGGATCCGTACTGAATTTGTGATCATTGGATCCGATCGTGTGCAGGAGAAAAAGCCCATCACAATCCATTACTCTGTCGACTGTTTCCATGAAAATTCGGTAGTTGGCTGGCCCTACGTGCTCGAACATGCCTATTGATACGACAGCCTGGTAAGTCGAGTCCAGGTCGCGATAATCCTGAAGGCAAATCTCAACGGGCAAGCCGGAACAAAGTTCTTTGCCAAGTGATGCT
>QNDV01000539.1 GCA_003646045.1 bacterium | reverse complement strand
CTGCGCCAGGTCAACTCGTGAGTCCCGCTCCCCATGATCCCGCTGTGCAGGGTTCGCACCTTCTGGCCACGGACGTCGTAGATCGCCACCTGCACCGGACCGGTCTTCTGCAGGCTCAGCTGGACCTTGCTCATGGGGTTGAAGGGGTTCGGATAGATTGATACGATCTCCGTGCGGACCGGGACCATGTTCCCGCCGACGTCGGATACGTCACCCAACGCGGCAGTCAAATCCACCACCGTTGCCACACCAGCCACGGTCAAGGTGTTTCCGGCCGGATCACGGGTCGTCGTTAGCTGCATCCAGCCGCTGCCAAGGTTCTCGAACACGGTCAGGGCGTTTTCCGCCAAACCGTTCAACTCCGTGTCGTCGTAATAGATGACCACCGTCGCGTCCAGCCCCGAGTTGTTCGCGGGACTGACATGGAAGTTCCGCAGGATCCCGGGAGCTCCGTCCACCATCTGGGCCGTGCCGGTCACCCGGGTCACGGTCGTCACTCCCGGGGCCGAGCCGGCCGCCAGGATCTCCAGACCCAGATCCCCGAACGTCTCGTTCACCGACTGGGCCACTGTCCGCGTCGTCACCGCCGTGCCCAGGATGGTCGCACCGGACGACTCCACCAAAGAGGCCGACCCGCCCAGGGTCACAGCGAACGCCCCGGTGATCAGGTCGCTGCCCGCGATAGTGCACAAGCCGTTGACCGTCACGTCCGCTCCCAGAACGACGCCCTGGTCTCCGTCCACCGTGAAGTCCGCGACCACGCCGGGCCCCGCCGGAACCTCGGGGCCTGTCGTGACCTGGGCCGCCGTGCTGGTGTAACGGACGTCCGCCTGGCCGGCAAACGCCGGGGCCGCGGCGATCTCGCCCGTCGCCCGCTGAACAAGGGCTCCGTCAGCCACCGTCAACGTCACGTTCGCATTGCTGTTGTCCAGCAGACCGCTGGTCAGGAACAGAAGGTCGCCCACCGTCAAAACCTGCGGAGAGACTGCCGCAAGAACCAGCGTGGCGCTGCCGTTGACGGTCAACCCCTGGCTGATCGTCCGGTCAGCACCAAGCGTCCAGAGCTTGACGTTGTCAGTGTCCAGACTGATCTCAAGATCGTTGTAGTCCCGGTCCACGATGTTCTGGTCGGTCGAGCCGTCCCGGGAATACCGTACCGTGCCGTTGTCGGTGAACGTGGCGGGAAAAATCGTCGTCGACGACTTGGTGTCGTAGAGGCTTCCCGCCTCGAGAGTCAACGCCGAGCTGGCGCCCCAGATGTCCGAGGTCGTGTAGTTCTCCAGTTCGCCGCCGTCCTTGACCGTGATGGGACCGCAATCGAACTTGCCCGTCCCCATGCCCAGGCTCGTGATCAGCTTGCCGCCGTCTTCGACGTCGACGCCCTCCAGGGTGATCTTGTTGGTGCTCGCGTCACGGAAGGTGGCCTTGCCGTGGATGGTAACCACACCGATGGAGGTCGGCGTGGCACTGCTGCGGATGTGGTGCACACCCGAACCGTCGGCCAGGTAGAGCTCACCACCGCTCTGGATGGTGATGTCGGGCAACGCCGAGTTACGGTAGTTGCCGCTGCTGGCCCAACGACCCTCCAGGTCGTCCCCCGGCGCCAGCTCGAACAGGCCGTTTACGATTTCCAGACTGTTCTGGATGCCCAGCCGCATGCCGTTGCCCTGGGTCGTCAGCTTGCCGCCGTCCTTGTCCACGATGACATCGCGGAAGGAGGTCGAGCCGCCGCCCGTATCCCAGCCGCTGAGCGTCTGGACCGCCGAGCCCGCGAACTTGATGAAGGCGCTGGTCGCCGACCAGCCCGCCGAAAACGCCACGTGAGCATCGCTGAAGATGGCGAAGTCGCCGTACACCGTCAGAAGGGTATTGGCGTTGATGTCGATCAGGGCGTTATCGCCGCCGGACGAGACGCTCCGACACTCGGCATTCACGTCGTCGACCGAGATGGTGTGGCCGGCGGAAATGAAGACGTCGTCGACGCTGGTGGGAACAACGCCGCCCACCCACGTCGACCCGGAGGTCCAGCTGCCGTCGGCCGCCAACACGATGGTGGTTTGAGGCGGGGCCCCCTCCATACCTATGTAGTAGCGGGGCGAGTACCCTTCCAGATCGGCCGGAACATAATCTGAATAACCGACGCCGTGGTTCGTGGCGCTGCCCGCGGACTCCAGAACCAGGAACGAACCGTCCAGAAGCGAGGTCACCGCCATCCGCACGTGGCCGTGCTTATGGATAGCGTCGCCGGGCTGGATATCGTCCCAGGAGAGATAAGGCAGCGTAATGGGACCGTAGGCCGGATCGTCCATCATCCTCGTCGTATACTGATGGCTCAGGTTCCAGCACCGGGAAACGTAACCCGAACAATCGACCCCGCGGGCGTAGGAGCTGGGACCGGCGGTGTGAATGTCTCCCGCATACATGCCGGCGGCGATGCCCGAATCGAAGGAGGCCAGGGTGTCGAATCCGCCCCACTTGTAGGGAACTCTCTGGTTGAGTCCGATCACGATCCAGTCGGGAGTCTCCACCAGGTCTCCATCAGGAGCGGTGATGGCCCCGTCGGTCAGGTTGGCCGCCGTGGCCGTCCACAGGTGCTGGACGTAGGAATCGCCGGTGGCAACCGACTCGGCGCGGGTTACGGTGCTGGCTGCGGACTTGCCGACGCCAGGAGGAGAAACCAGACCCTGGCCGTACGATTCTTCCCTTACGTCGAAATTGTAGTGG
>QNDV01000538.1 GCA_003646045.1 bacterium | reverse complement strand
TGCACGTGGCGGCCTTCACCAGGCACCCCTCGAGCGGCGTGGCGGAAGCGCGGCGCGGCACCTTCGCCGGTGTGGCCGAGCGGGCTGATCATCTGCGCGAGCTGGGTGTCACCACCGTGGAACTGATGCCGGTGGCCTGCTTCGACCCGCAGGACGCGCCCCCCGGCCTGGTCAACTACTGGGGCTATAGTCCGGTCTCCTGGTTCGCGCCCCACCCCGGCTGGGCAGCGGACCGGTCGGCCACCGGCGCGGTGGACGAGTTTCGCGATATGGTCAAGGCACTGCACCGCGCGGGTCTGCAGGTAATCCTCGACGTGGTCTTCAACCACACCGCAGAGGCCGGCGATGATGGACCCGTCCTCTGCTGGCGGGGCCTTTCCGCGCGCACCTGGTACATCCACGACCTGCGGGGTGAGCTGGTCGATTACACCGGCTGCGGCAACACCGTCAATGCCAACCACGCGGTAGTGCGCCGCAACATCGTGGACGCCCTCTGCTGGTGGACGGAGCATCTGCACGTGGACGGCTTCCGTTTCGATCTGGCTGGCGCCCTGGCCCGGGGACGCAACGGGGAAGTCCTGGAGCATCCGCCCCTGCTGGAGGAGTTGGCCGTGGAACCGCGGTTGGCGGATGTATCACTGGTGGCCGAACCCTGGGATGCGGCGGGACATCATCTGGTAGGCCGTCTGCCCGGTGACCGCTGGGGTTTCTGGAACGACCGCTTCCGCGACGATGTCCGCGGCTTCCTGCGCGGCGACGCCGGTCGGGTGGAAGGACTCATGGCACGCATCGTGGGCAGCAACGACCTGCTGGAATCCACAGTCGGGGGCCGACGGCAGGTAGTTAATTTCTACGCCTGCCACGACGGCTTCTGCCTGGCTGATCTGGTGTCCTACGATCACAAGCACAACCTGGACAACGGGGAAGACGGCCGTGACGGTACCGACCACAACCTCAGCTGGAACTGCGGTCACGAGGGACCCGGCGAACCGGCAGAGGTGCGGGACCTGCGACGTCGGCAACAACGCAATTTCCTGTGCCTGCTGCTGCTGTCCCACGGCACGCCCCTGTTGCTGGCCGGCGACGAGCTGGGTCACACCCGCCGCGGCAACAACAATCCCTGGTGCCAGGACAACGAACTGAACTGGCTCAATTGGGATCCGGAGACTGTGGACGGGGACCTGCTGCGCTTCTGCCGCGAACTGGTGGCGTTCTCCCGCCGGATCGCACTCCTGCAACAGAACCGTTTCTGGCGGGCCACCGGACACGATGGTCCGGGGGATATCAGTTGGCACGGCCTGCTGCCCGACAAACCAGACTGGCGCGACGACTCGCGACAGTTGGCCTACACCCTGGAGGACACGGTTGCCGACCAGCGTATCCACGTGATGCTCAACGCGGGCAACGAGACGGTGGAATTCACGCCACCGGCCCCGCGTCTGGGCCAAGCCTGGAGCCGCATTGTCCACACCGGTCTGAAAGCTCCGGATGATATCATGGCCCCGGGAACCTCACCCATACTGCCAAAAGGACCGCTGGAACTGGCACCCCACACCACGGTGGTCCTTTTGGACGCAGCTGAAACCGATTTGGGATGATCGAGTTCAACAATAGGCATATAACAGTGATATTTATTTACACCGGGCTGTTTTTTTGTGGTATTATTCCAAAACGATCTTGAGGCAGCTTGAGATCGTTCTCTTAAACGGAATTGCGGGAAGATCATAACGCGCGGCATTCGCTCGCTGCGCGAACCCCAGGGGACGCCTCGGTTCGCCTGATCTTTCCGCACCTGAAGGCCGCCCCTCTCGCCCGGGGGCGGTCGTTTTTTATGCCGGGCCGAGCCCCTGTCAACTCAGTAGCGCCGCTCCCATTTCAGTTCCAGTCCCGACGACTCTTCACCCTGGCCGTAGGTGGAGACTACCCTGAAGGCCTGGTTCAGGATGTACTCCAGGGTCATGTAGTAGGTCCCGCTGTTCTCCAGTGACTGGTTGTATTTCAAGAGCATGCTGGGGTTGAGGTACTTGCCCGCGGCGAAGGTGCTACCGCCCGACGAGTCGGTACCGATCTCCACCATATCCACGCCAAAAGTGTTGGTCATCGAATCCTGGATACCCTTGGTTCCGAAAACCAGGGCCAGACTGGCCAGGCTATCCTGCAACTGCTGACTGGCGTCATTTTCCTCGCTCATGCGCCCCCGCTGGTCATTGTCCAGACCGTTCAGCGGCCGCCCGAAAAGCAGGACCGCCATGACGTCGGCCTTGTTCAGGTCCGGTTCCGACGTGAGGTCCACCACCGGTTCATCCGCTCGTCCCCTGACACCGACGTTGATGCGGTAGCCCCCCGTCTGGGTGCGCATAAACAGATCCAGTTCGGGATTAGGCGGCACCTGCCCCGTGAAAACCACATTGCCGCGTTCGATATCGAAGTTACGGTTCATGAACAGGAACGTCCCGCGTACCATGCCCACCTGGCCCCGCAGGGAAGGCCCCGGTCGCCCCTTCTTGTCTACACCGCGTTGTACCTGGATTTCCCCGGTCAGTTCAGCATCCAATCCGTAGCCGTTCAGGCGCAGGTTTCCCGGCAGGATGATCCTCAGATCCATTTCAGGCAGAGGCGCGGCGGGAGTCGCGATGTCCTCGTTGGCCCGCCACATCAATGACATTTCCCGGGAAATGTCATTGATGTGGCGGGCCAACGAGGACATCGCGACTCCCGCCGCGCCTCTGCCT
>QNDV01000537.1 GCA_003646045.1 bacterium | reverse complement strand
TGGCCGACATTGCCGGCCGGGGGCGGTTGCCCATCGTGGCCGGTGGCACCGGCTTGTACATCAAGGCCCTGCTGGGCGGGCTGGCGCGCCGGGCCGTCTCGGACCCGGCGGTCAGGCAGCGGCTGCAGCGCGACTTGGCAGAGCATGGGCCGGCGGTCTTGCACGCCCGGTTGGCGCAGATTGATCCTGCCACTGCGGATCGCGTCCATCCCAACGACGCCGTGCGCATCGTGCGCGCCCTGGAGGTCTTCGAGGCCACCGGGCAGCCCCTCAGCGCCCACCACCGGGGGCATCGCTTCGGCGACGCGCCTTTCGAGGCCCTTACCATCGGTCTGGACATGCCCCGGGAAACGCTCTATGCCCGCATCGAGCACCGGGTGGAGGCCATGGTGGCCCAGGGACTCGAGGCGGAGGTGCGGCGGCTGCTGGCCCGCGGCTACGGGGAAGAGCTCAAGCCGATGCAGTCACTGGGCTACCGGCACATGGCGGCCCTGATCGCCGGCCGCATCGACCGCGAGGAAGCGGTGCGCACCCTCAAGCGCGACACGCGCCGTTTCGCCAAGCGCCAGCTCACCTGGTTTCGCGCCGATCCACAGATTCGTTGGGTCTCGCCGGGGGACATCGCGTCCCTGCTGCCGGAAATCAGGGCGTTTTTAATAGGTGGCGGTGGGTAGGCCCGGATTGCCGGGCTTTGGCATGAATCATTTGTCGAACCAGTCCGACCCCGTCAGACCCGCCGGACCGTTCCGACCGCTTCCCCGCAATTGGCCATCCCTTCATTCGAACAGCATCACCGCCCGCGATGCCTTCCCGTCGATCTTGATGGTCATCGGCCGCTCCAATCGCAGATGGCGCAGAAACCGGGTTTCGGTCGAGGCCGGCATCCGTTCCAGCCGGCCCCAGTCGATGAAGCCCCGGTCGCCGTCGGCCACGGTGACGTAGCCGATGCCCAGGGAGGTGATGTTGTGAAAGAAGTGCGAGCCCTGGGACGGATCGGCTTTCAAGGTTTCGAGGCTGGTTTCCACGATGGCGGCCACCCCGGAGATCTGGCGCCAGTCCACCGGGATGCCCAGCCACCGGTCGGCCGTGCCCCAACGACCGGGTCCGATGAGCAGGTAGGGACGGTTCTCGGCGGTGAGCTGGCGGTTGATCCGGCCCACTTCGGCGGCGATTTCCACCGTGCGGGCGGCATCGAAGGTGTCCGGACGCACGTAGACGATGTCGGCGACATCCCGGCGCACACCGTTGCCCAGGGCCTGCTCCGAGCGGCAGAAGGCGCGGCGCAGGTCCTCGGCGCTGATGAGCACGTCCTGGAGCAGGGGGCCGACGGCGCCCATGGGGCGAATCTGCAGCAGCCAGAATTCGGCCTTGGGATGATCCGGGTCGGGCAGGTTGACGGCGAACTCGATTTCCACCGGGCCCCCCATGCCCTGGCGCCCGATTTCGAGGATATCGCCGATGAGTGCCGGCAGCGGAAAGGCGTCGTACTTTAGAATCCGGGCGAAGGTGAGCACCGGGTGACCGTCGGGACAGGGCCAGGTGTCGCGGATGCGGTGGTCGGCCGGCAGGTAGCAGCTCGACAGGTAGGCCACCGCCGGGTGGTCCGTGGCCGCCTCCACCTCCAGGTGCACAAGGGTCGCTTCGTCGCTGAACAGTCCATCGGGGCAGGCGTCCAGGCGGAGGGCGAAAAATTCCCGCTGCGAGTGGCGCAGCATGTCGTCGACGGTGGAAAACTGGGGCAGATGGCGGGGGTGGGGTGGGGCGAAGCGCAGCGCCTTGCCCCCTTCCACCACGGTCTTTCCCAGGCCCAGGGCCATGGCCACGATCCCCTCCTCGGCGCTCATGGGGCCCACCGGGTAGTGGTTGACCGATCGGGCCACCCCGGCCACGGCGGGATAGAAGACGTCGCCGTGGCGCCGCCCCACCAGCGGCTGGAGGATCACGGCCATCTTTTCGTCCTCGATGCGGTGCATCGTTCCCCGGGCGTAAGCCCGCGGCAGGCTCGTGAACGTCGAGGCGTAGACCTGGCGCACCGCCTGGGCCAGCCGGTGTCGGCGCACGTCGCCGTCGGCCTCGGTGTTGGGCAGCATGAAGGTGCGATAGATGCCGGCATAGGGCTGGAAGCGGGCATCTTCCAGCAGGCTCGACGAGCGCACCGCCAGCGGTCCGCGGACATGCCGCAGGAAGGCATCCAGGGCCTGGTCAACCTCCTGCGGCAGCCTGGCCTGGTCGAAGCTCTCGGCAATCTGCCCGTCGGTGAGGCAGCCTTCGACGGCGTCCTTGAGATCGTTTCGGGCCATGAAGGCGTCGAAACCGTCGGTGGCGATGACCATGGCCGGCGGCACACCGACGGTCATCTGCGGGTAACGCTCCTGGAGCTCCGGCAAAAAGCGTCTCAGTTGAGAGAAGATGAACGCCAGGCCACGGGCCTTGCCGCCCAGCGATCCCTTGCCCACCTTGACCAGGTCGGCGTCCGGGTCGTAGCCCGATGGGCCCGGTTCGCTGATCACGCCCCGCCGCTGTCCCCGGCGCCGCTGGCGGATACAGTCCACCAGGTAGCACTTCAGTTCGGCGATGTTGGCGAAATCTTCCACCAGCACCGGCTTGAGCCGGGTGGCGAGCTGGATCTCGCTGCGGGCCATCAGCCAACTGGAAAAATCGTTGCGCAGGGCGTGGGCGCGCACCACCTCGTCGGGAATCGAGGGCAGCAGGCGTTCCATCTGCTGCAAATTTTCC
>QNDV01000536.1 GCA_003646045.1 bacterium | reverse complement strand
GGTGAGCATCAGGGTCTGGATGCCGAGCCGCTTCAGTTCCCCGACGGCCTCGATGCTGCTCGCCTTGACGGTGTCGGCCACGGCCAGAAGGGCCTGCACCCCCGTCTCGCCCACCAGGGCCACCACGCTCTTGCCCTGTTCTTCAAGCCGGCCGATGCGCTCTTCGAGTCCCGGGGCGCACTGGTTCAATTCCCGAACCAGGCGATGGTTGCCCAAATACCACCGCTTGCCGCCCATCACCCCGCTCACGCCTTGACCTGGGATGGCGGCGAAATCCGCCACATCGAAACGTTCTATCCCTTTTCGGACCGCCTCTGCAGCGATGGCCCTGGATACGGGATGGTCGGAGCGGGCCGCGAGGCTGGCGGCCAGGGCCGCCGCCTGGGACGGCGCCAGGTCGCCCAACGCCGCGAAATCGGTCTGCCGCGGCTTGCCGTGGGTGAGGGTGCCGGTCTTGTCCAGGGCCAGCCAGTCGAGGCGGCGGCCCTGCTCGAGAAAAAGACCGCCCTTGACCAGGATGCCGTGGCGGGTGGCCGCGGCCAGACCGCTGACGATGGTCACCGGCGTGGAGATGACCAGGGCGCAGGGGCAGCCGATGACCAGGAGCACCAGCGCGGTGTACACCGACGCCGTCCAGACGCCGCCCATGAACAGGGGCGGCACGACGGCCGCCAGGATGGCCACGAGAAACACGGCGGGGGTGTAGTAGCGGGCGAACCGGTCGACGAAACGCTGCGTCGGCGCACGGGTGGCCTGGGCCTCCCGGACCGCATGGATGATGCGGTCCAGGGTCGTGGTACCGGCGGCGGCGGTCACCCGGAATTCAAAGGAACCGGACGCGTTGATGGTGCCCGCGTAGACCGCGTCGCCCACCGCCTTTTCCACCGGCAGACTCTCACCGGTGATGGGCGCCTGGTCGATGGTCGACCGGCCCTGCACGATGACGCCGTCGAGGGCCACCCGCTCGCCCGGCCGTACGCGCACCCGGTCACCGATGGCGATCCGCCCGACGTCCTTCTCCGCCCAGGCCCCGTCGGGCCCTTGGACGGTGGCCCTCTCGGGAGCCAGGCGCAGCAGGTCCTGAATGGCGTTTCTCACCCGGTCCAGAGACCGGGCTTCGATGGCTTCGGCCAGGTTGAACAGCACCATGACCATGGCGGCCTCGGAGCACTGCCCGATGACCACCGCCCCGGTGACGGCCACGGACATGAGGGCATTGATGTTCAGGTCCAGGTGGCGCAGCGCCATCCAGCCCTTGCGGTAGGTGGGCAGCCCCGCCAGGAGGATGGCGACGACGGCCAGCACGATGGGAAGCCACGCCATGACCGCCACCGCCTGGATCCGCCAGGCGTGCGGCTCGATTCCCAGGAAACCCTGATTCCAGTGGTAAACCAGCTCCAAGGCTTCGGCGGCGGCGGCCAGCAAACCGGCAAGGGCCAGTTTTTTCCAGGGGATCTCAGGGGCCGCAACGTCTTCACCGGCCTCGGAGGCCGTTTCCATCAACTTCGCTTCCAGTTTCAGGGAAAGCAGGGCCTCGGTGATGGCCGGCAGGGCCGACAATTCGTGCCGGACCTTGAGGGTGCGCTGCATCAGGTTGAACGCAAGTCCGTTCACCCCGGGCATGCCGCCGAGCTTCTTGCGGATCAAGGCCTCTTCCATGGGACAATCCATGTTGGCGATGCGATAGGTGCTCCACCTGCCGGGCGCCCGGCCTCCGCCGGCGCGGTCGACAGAATCGAGGCGGACAAGGTCCTGGACTTGCGCGCAGCAGCAGCCTTCTTTTCCTTTGCAGGTCTTGTCCGCGCCACGATTGCGATCTTCTTCGCGTTGTTCCTGTTGCGCCGCGCCGTCGCAGAAGCACTCGTCCTGCCGGCACAGACCGCCGTCGCACAAAGAGGTTACCGTTGGGTTATTCATGCGGGTTCTCCGTCAAAAGCCTGCGAGTAAAGAATCCCCCACAGGGGGGACAAGGTTCGTGTAACGTCTTTTCTGTAAATTCGTTTCGAGCCTACTCGGTGAAGGTGGAGTCAGCTCGGGGGGATTTTTGAAAATTCCCCCCGGATGGCGCCCCCGGGTCATTGAGGAAAGAGCTTGAAGTTGGTGGGTCAGAATCAGTACTCCAAAGGTTCGCCAAAACCAAAAATGGAGGAACGGAAATGACCCACCACGAGGAGAATGCGGCAATCGGGCAGATGTTGGAAGCGGTAATTGAAGACGGCATGGAGGCTCAACACCCGTGTCGGCAAACTCTCGATGTGAGTCGCTGTGCAAGCCTGCTTGACGAAGAGCTGAAGAAATGGCGGACACGCCCCTTGGGTCACTGCGAGCGTTGAGCGGAAAGAATGAAAATGGTATGGCCATGAGCACTGGCCCACTCATCGGCAAATTCATAGATCGCATTACCCTCGACCAGGGAGAGGGGGACATCGCCTACTTCCACGCCTTGTTACTTCAACTCGAGTACCCTGTAGTTGGGAGAGAGGCAACAGAAAGAAATCAAACAGGGAGCTTCCGATGAAAAGAACGACCGCCACGATCGCATGTGTCGGCTTCCTGATGACCGTGCTTGCCGCCGTTCCTCGCGCCGACGCTTCCAGCGTTCACGCCGCCCCGATCTCGCTGGTCAACCCCTCGCCGACGCAGTTGCTCTTCTTGCAGGCCCCGCCGGACAGGGCCCAAACCCTGCCGCGGGGCGCCGGTCGGCTCACCGTGTCCAACAGCCTCACCAACACCCTGCT
>QNDV01000535.1 GCA_003646045.1 bacterium | reverse complement strand
TCAGGAAACCTCAACCAACCCCGACTGCCCACCACTCCGACCAGCCGGATCCGTCAGCAGCAACCAGGTGCGGACGGGGCGGCCGGGATAGAGGACCGCCACCGCTTCTGCGTAGGCAGCCAGCTGCGGCTGATAGTGCTTCATCAACTCGCTGCGGCGCCCGGGATCACCACCCCAGCGGTTGGTCTTGTAGTCGATGATGTCGACGCGGTCCGGGCGCACAATCAACCGATCGATGACGCCGGTGACCCGTTGCCCGTCCTCCCGGCGCATAATAATCGGGGCTTCGCTCGATCCCTGCCCCTTCACGGTGGCCGGGTCGAAAATCCAGGCCAACTGCGGATCCTCGCTCACGGCACGGGCTTCGTCATGGGCCGGACCCGTTCCCGGCGGCAGTACACCCTCATCGGCCACCAATTGCAGCAGGAGATGGACACGCAGACCGTACTCCGCTGCCCCGGTGGCCACGGGCCGGGTGGAGGTCTCACCATCGACGGCCACAGCCGAAGGCGCCACCACCTGGGGTCGTTCGCCCAGGGAGGGCGGGTCCCAGGCTTGCACCCCCGGAGCGTCGTCATCCGCCGCCCTTGCCGCCGGCAGAGGGGAAGCTGCCTGGGGCGGTCGTTCCAGAAATTCAGGGTCGTCAATATCCACGGGATTCTCGGCGGCCGCCGCCGCCGCACGCAATCGTCGCAACGCCGTACCCGGTTCGCCGTCATCCCTGGCCCGGGACCGACCGCCCAGGACATACAACCGGTCACGCGCCCTGGTCAGGGCCACGTACAACAGGTTGTTGTCTTCCCGTGCCGTTGCCTGCGCCGCCGCCTCGCCCGCCGCCTGGACGAGGTCGCGTCCAAGCACTCCCTCGGCCCCGGTAATACCGTCGCGCAGCGTCCTGGTCGCGGCGAACAACACACCGGTTGCCGCGTTGCCCGTGTCCATGCGCACCTCGCGCAGGCGATCCCGTTCCTGGTGGTCCGCGTCCACCAGCAGCACCACCGGCGCTTCGAGACCCTTGGCCCCGTGGATGGTCATGAAACGCACGCGTCCCTGGCCGCCATCGCGCCCGGAGGTCCCCTCGTCCTGTCCACCGCGACGTCCCGCCTTGTCCACCAGTTCGATGAACCGCCGCACCGTGGGAGCAGCGGCCATCTCCGGACCCAGGGCCAGATCGTGCAGACGTTCCAGGTTGATGCGGGCCTGGGTACCGCCGAACGCCTCGTACCTCGCCGGCAGATGACCTTCCCGGTAGATGCGCCGCAGCAGTTCATGACAGCCCACGAAACCCGTGTCCCGCCGCCAGTCCTCCAGGCGGGTAGCGGCTTCCTCGAGCTGCGGATGGTCGCTCCGGTGTTCACGCAGGGTGGTCCACAGATGGGCCGGCGGCAGATACCGTCCTTCCGGAGCCTTGTTGTGCAGGCCGCGCGCCGCCAGCAACCGCTGGAACACGTCCTCGGGCAGACGAAACACGGGCGACCGCAGCACCGTGGCCAGGGCCACATCATCGTCGGTCCAAACCAGCCAGCGCAACAGCGCCAGCACGTCCTGCACCTCGCGACTGGCCGCCAACATGCCCCGACCCGCCGGCTCGATGGGGATGCCCGCCGTACGGAAGGCCTGTTCATAGAGACTGACGTTGGTGCGGGTCTTGTAAAGCACGAGGATGTCGGACCAGTGCAGGTCGCGTTTATCGAGGGTTGCACCCCAGCCGTCCCAGGTTGTGGAACCTCCGACCACAAGTTCACGGGCGATGCGTGCAGCGGCGGCGGCAGCAAGTTGGTCACCGGTGCGGCCTGCGTCCGCCTCGTCCTCGTAGGACTCGATCAGCACCTGCAGCCCGCGCGCCTCCCGGCGTGCCACCGCCTGATGGACGTGCTCGGCCTCGCCCGCCGGCAGTCGCGAGACCAGGGGTTCGGTACCAAACAGTTCACCCACGCCGTTCACCACCGCGGCCAGGCTGCGGAAATTGGTGGGCAGGGTAAGGACGGGCAAATCGCGCTCGGCGAACTTCTGCATCGTCCCGGCGAAGATACCCGGCTCGGCGCCGCGAAAGCCGTAAATAGACTGTTTCATGTCACCCACGCAGAAAACCGTACCCTCGCCCGTGGCCAGAAACTCCTCCATGAAGGGGCGCAGGATATCCATCTGGTTGAAATTCGTGTCCTGGAATTCGTCCACCAGGATGTGGGCGATGGTGTCGTCCAGGCGGAACAGCAGACTCAGGGCACGGGCCTCGTCGCCCATGAGGCGACAGGCCATGTCTTCGAGGTCACCGAAGTCCAGGACCCGGTCGCGCTGCTTCAACTCGTCCAGGATATCCAGCACGCGCAGGCCCAGGGTCAGGGTGGCCCGGTTACGGCGATAGAGAGCCAGCATATCCAGCCGGCGCAGCAGGTCCAGCAGCGGTGCCGCGGCCGCCAATACCAGGTTCTGGAATCGCTCCTTGAGCTCGGCGTCACGAGTACGGCTGAACTTGCGCACGGCGCCGGCTTTGGTCAGCAGCAGGTCGCGCACGGCGTCGGGGTCGGTTGCCGTGGAGGCGCCGGCGCGCAGGGTGTTCAGGGACTTTTCCAGCTTCCCGCGCTCATCGGCAGCCAACTCGGCGACGACTTCGTCGAGGCCCGGTCCGGCAAAGCGGTCCAGGTGGGCTGCCAGGTCCGCCGTGGGATCGGGGGGCTCGCCATGGGGCCCGGGTTCCTCGCCCGGCCAGAGGAAGGCCGCCAGTTCAGCCAGCATGGC
>QNDV01000534.1 GCA_003646045.1 bacterium | reverse complement strand
CGGCGTCTATCAGCAGGTGGTGGACGGGTTCAATGATCCGCGGCGGGTCCTGGATCTGGCCCATCTGGCGCCGGCCCTGGACGCCGGCGGCTGGGCGACGGTGGAGGCGTTGGCGGTGGCGGGCCGCCTGCATCGTGCCCTGGGCCTGTGGCTGGACGTGGCTCGTGATATCGCGGGCATCGAGACGCCCCGTCTGCCGGCGACCGGGAATCTGGGCCGGCACGCCCGTCGACCGCTGGCCAACCTGGACGTCCCCGGGGGGCTGTTGGGGTTCAAGGCCCAGCGTACCCCGGGTTACGCCCGCTTCGTCCACCTTGTTCTGGTACCGGGTTGGCGCAGGCGCCTGGGGGAAACCGTACGTCTGCTATTGCCCGGGGAATTCCACCTCATGGACGCGGGTCATGATCCCGCGGCCAGGGGCAGCCGCGTCCGGCGGGCGCTCATGGGGCTGGTCAATGGGCGCAACCTGTCGCGGGTCCTGCTCGAGGCCCTCGGTTTCTGACGGGAGAATCGCATGGATCCGGCATCCCTCATCGACCATACCATTCTCAAACCCGACGCCACGGCGGACGACGTGCGGCGGATCTGCGCCGAGGCACGCGCACACGGTTTCGCCGCGGTCTGCGTCAACCCCGGCCGGGTGGCGCTGGTGGCCGCGGAACTGGCGGGTAGCGACGTGGCTGTCTGTGCCGTGGTGGGTTTTCCCCTGGGTGCCACCACCACCGACCAGAAAGTGGCTGAGACGCGGGGGTGCCTGGAGGCCGGCGCCACCGAGATCGACATGGTCCTGAACCTGGGTCTGCTGAAGGACGGGGACCACGCTGCGGTGGAGGCTGATATCCACCAGGTGGTCCTGGCCTGTCGCGATGGTGGCGCCTTGCTCAAGGTCATCCTGGAGACGAGCCTGCTGGACGATGACCAGGTGGTTGGTGCCTGTGCCCTGGCCGTGTCGGCGGGGGCGGGTTTTGTCAAGACCAGCACGGGTTTTGCGGGGGGCGGGGCCACCGTGCATCATGTGGCGTTGATGGTCGACGCGGTGAAGGAGGCAGGCCTGGGCGTCAAGGCTTCGGGCGGGATCAGGACCCGTGAACAGGCTGAGAGCCTGGTTCGCGCGGGGGCGACGCGGTTGGGGGCCAGCGCCAGTGTGGCGATTGTCGGGGGTCAAGAGCAGGTATGACCTTGGCGCCACGGCGGGGTCAACGACAAAGGGCCCCTGGGGGCCCCGGTCTTCAACATCATCAGCTGTTCATTGGAGTCCGCCTAGCGGGACCACTTGCTCCCACTACCGCGCGCACTGCCGGCCCGCGAACGTGACTTGGCCTTGCGGGTCGCCGCGTCCCGGCACGCTGCCACGCCCACCGAATGGTAGGGCTGGTCCTCCACCACACGCAGGGGAATCCGCGTAAAGCGTTCGACGTTGCGCAGCAGCGATATCTCTTCCAGGTCGCAAAGGGAAAGAGCCACGCCCGCCTTGCCCGCCCGTGCGGTGCGGCCGATGCGGTGCACGTAGTTCTCGGCGTCCTCGGGCAGCTCGTAGTTGATGACGTGGGTGATGTCTTCCACGTCGATGCCCCGGGCCATGATGTCCGTGGCCACCAGCACCTGCACGCGCCCCTTGTCGAAGGCGGCCAGGGCGCGTTGGCGCTGGCTCTGGGTCTTGTTGCTGTGGATGGCCTCGGCACTGATGCCGCGGCCGTCGAGTTGGCGCGCCACATGGGTGGCCGCGACCTTGGTGCGCGTGAAGATGAGGGTGCGGTCCACCTCCATGGAGGACAGGACGTGGGCCAGCAGGTCCGGCTTGTCCTTCATGTCCACGTACATGACCTGCTGGTCGATATTGTCCGCCACACTGGCCGGGGGTGTAACCGCCACGGTCTCGGGATCAACCAGCATGGTCGAAGCCAGGCTGCGTATGGCCGGTGACATGGTGGCCGAGAAGAAGAACGTCTGGCGCTCCTTGGGCACATGTCCCTCGATCTGGCGCACATCGTGGACGAAGCCCATGTCCAGCATGCGGTCGGCCTCGTCCAGGACGAAGACCTCGACCCGGCCCAGCTGCACGTGGCCCTGGCGCATCAGATCGAGCATGCGGCCCGGGGTGGCCACCACCACATCGACACCCTGCTGCAACTTGCGGATCTGGGGATCGCTCTTGACGCCGCCCAGGACCACCACGGTGCGCACGCCCACATGGCGTCCGTAGTTGCGCACACTCTCGTCGATCTGCAGGGCGAGTTCGCGGGTGGGAGTCAGGATCACGGCGCTGATATGTTTGCGATCGCTCTTTGGTCGCCCGATCAGTTTCTGGAGCAGGGGCAGGGCGAAAGCGGCGGTCTTGCCCGTACCGGTCTTGGCCGTGCCGATGATGTCACGGCCGGCCAGGGCCGACGGGATGGCGGTTTGCTGGATGGGGGTGGGCTCGCTGTAGCCCTCGTCACTAATGGCGCGCAGCAGTGGTTCAGCCAATCCCAGGTCATCGAAGGTCACAGTACTCATGGGCTCCCGTTCCGGAATTCCGATCGCCTCGGCACATTCCCGGTAAATAGTCGGCAAATCCCAGGCAACGTCGTCGCGGATCAAGCGCAGGAAGGCAGGGAGCGCAGGCGATGCAGGAGAGGCCTCAATCTGGTGGACACCGACCCCGCGGGGGTCAGTGTATTATTTGCTCCAAGATAGGCGCCGTCCTGAGAGCGGGCAACCACTATTGGGACAGATGGCTGTCCGCAGCCACCAGCCGGGT